>WRKJ01000083.1 GCA_009778135.1 Defluviitaleaceae bacterium | reverse complement strand
GTGGGCATGAATAAAGAGCGGTTAGATGTCAGAGTGGTTAACTTAGGTCTTTTTGAATCACGTGAAGCTGCCAAGCGTGGCATTATGGCTGGGATGGTACTGGTTGATGGTGAACGAATGGATAAAGCGGGGACAAAGGTGGCTGTAGACGCCCAAATCCGCATTAAAGGTCAAGTGAAGCCACTTTATGTCAGTCGGGGTGGGTATAAGCTTGAACAAGCCATTAAAGTCTTTAATCTTGATTTAACCGATCAAATCGTCATTGATGTTGGTGCATCAACGGGAGGATTTACCGATTGTGCTTTGCAGCATGGTGCCGCTTTTTCTTATGCCATTGATGTTGGGTATAACCAATTGGCTTGGAAGTTAAGACAAGATGAACGGGTCGTGAGCATGGAGCGTACAAATTTCAGGCATATGACCGCTGAAACATTGAAACACGGTATCCCTACTTTTGCGTGTATGGATGTTTCCTTTATCTCAATTAGATTATTACTACCTGTGTTAAAAGCATTACTTGCCAAAGAGGGTGAGATTGTTGCGTTAATTAAACCTCAATTTGAAGCTGGAAAGGCACTGGTAGGGAAAAAAGGTATCGTGCGAGATGCCAATGTCCATACGACTGTGATTCAAGAAATTGTTGCGTTTGTGCGTGCATTGGAACTGGTTCCAAAAGGCTTAACTTATTCACCGATTAAAGGTGGAGAAGGAAATATTGAATTTCTCCTTTATTTGGGAAGAACAGGTGATCATCAAATGACCGATTCGGACATTGAAGAAGTGGTCATGACTGCGCATCGTCTGCTTTGAAGCATCATAAAAGCCCCTACAAGAGAAGGGGCTTTTATGATGCTTACCAGTCTAAAAGATGAATGAAAGCTTCTCCACCAGGTGGGCGATTGACTGCACCAAGAAGTGTTTCTAAGTTGCGGACAATGATTCTCACATCATATTCACGTGAAAAGTTAATGACATTTTGTTCTAAAAGTTGGAAAAAAGATACTTTTTCAGTTGCACCTAAGAAATTCATATTAAACGTAATCGAGAGACGATACACATTGCCATCAACAAGGTGTGCCCGTGAAACAATACCATGTGTGTGAGGGAAATAATTAACAACAGCATCCCTAAATGCAATGAATTCATCATTCAAGTTCACATCATAAGTCAGAATTGCATTTGAATGATCTGGTAGACTGAAATGACGTTCATTGATGGTGGTCCAACCCTCAATAAATGGACGCCCTGGTTCAATATGCGTCACACTTGCAAAGCGACCAGGGATCACATCCCGATCCGCTCTCAAAATATACAAGCCAATTAAGATGGGGACATTTGAGAGTGGTTCTTGTGCGCGTAAGTGCGGCAATAAGTTAGCAGCCATTTCCTTTCCAATTGCAAGGATCTCTTCATCTTCCATTTGATGGTCATATTCGAAACCAATACTTTGATCAACTTCCCAATAAAAAGGGTTTAACGCCATGGCGATGGCGACACCTTCCAGTTGGAAATCATCAGTGTCTACAAGGGTGACGAAGTTTTGTTCAAGGATGTAAGCCAAAGGTCGGATTCGATCATCAGCCGTGCTTTCGAAAGTGGCTTCTCCAAAAGTATGGGTACTGCCCAATGGTGGATTCAAGCCGCTGATGCTTTCAAATCCATATTCAGGTTCAAGGCTGTGATGACGCAATAGATCTGAAACAAGTTCTCGTGTTAAATGCTGACCTTCTCTGATGTAGTAAGTATCTGGATCGAAATAATCAGTTGCAATCCGCATCAATGACATCTCAACTTGACCGATATCCGCTCGATTACGGATATGTTCGTAGATAAGACCTCTTGAAGGACTGGCTACAAAAGGAAGTGCCGTCCGAAAGTAAGCATTGGTTACGTCGTTAGAGAGCGGGACAATCAGATTGGGATCTGCATTTTGAATGGCTTCTGCGACATTAGGTGTAGGGGGCTGAAAGCAAGCGCTCAGAAACAGTGGGACAATTAAAAATAAATAGTTTAACTTTTTCATCGAGTTCTCCTTACTTATTAGGTCGTGTGGACACGACCTAATAAATTGATTAAGTCATCTTCAGTTAAAACAGTGATGCCCAAAGATTCAGCCTTTTCTAATTTAGAGCCTGCACCAGGGCCTGCAATGAGGTAATCTGTTTTCTTACTAATACTACTTGTGACTTTAGCGCCAACTGTTTCAAGTAGTTGTTTTGCTTCACTTCGTGGTATTTGTAAAGCCCCTGTTAAAACAATGGTTTTATCTGTAAAAGGCGACGTTGTCGTTAGCGCATGTTGGACAGTCATTTCCATGTTTAAACCAAAGTCTTTTAACGTTTGGATCAAAGCTTGGTTTTGAGGGTCGGCAAAGTAGTCGACTAAACTGATGGCAATTTTTTCACCGATTTCAGGCACTTGGATTAATTCGTTGACAGTGAGTTGGCTAAGTCGATCCATCGTTTGGAATACTTTTGCAAGGGTATGCGCTACTTTCGAACCGATGTGACGAATGCCTAGACCAAATAGCAATTTATCAAGCGGTTGTTTTTTACTTTCAACAATGGCATGAAGTAAGTTGTTTACTTTTTTCTCAGCCATTCGTTCTAATGGTAAAAGCTGTTGGGCAGTCAACCCATAAATATCGGGAATGGTGAAGAGTAAGCCTGCTTCAAAGAGTTGTGTGATAATCTTTTCACCTAAGCCATCGATGTTCATGGCGTTACGCGAAGCAAAATGAATCAGTGTGGCGACCGTTTTAGCGGGGCATGTTGGGTTTGGGCAATAGTGATCGACTTCTCCAAGGGGTTGAACGAGTGTATGATGACATTTTGGACAAGTCGTGATCATTTTAAACGGCTGGGTTGCATCTGTTCTTAAATTTTCAATGGGTGCAACAACTTCAGGAATGATGTCACCTGCTTTGCGGATGATAACGTCATCTCCAATGCGAATGTCTTTATTCATAATATAATCTTCATTGTGAAGGGTGGCACGGCTGACGGTCGTGCCTGCCACAGAGACAGGGGTTAAAACGGCATTGGGTGTCACCATCCCAGTTCGACCAATGGTGAAAATAATGTCTTCGAGTTTGGTTGTTACTTCTGAAGCAGGAAATTTGTAAGCGATGGCCCAACGTGGGCTTTTCACTGTGTTGCCAATGGCTGTCCGCTCATTTAATTCATTGACTTTAATGACGATGCCATCTATGTCATACGGCAATTGATTGCGTTTTTCTTCCCAATGTTGGGTAAACTGAATGACTTCTTCAATGGTTTGACAAGTTGCTGAAATTGTGTTCACATTGAAGCCTAAACCTACCAGATGCATGAAGCTAGCAGCATGTGTTGTAATGCCCAAATCGTCGGCATTCACTAAGGAATAAGCATACATGGCTAATTTTCTTTTGGCTGCAATGGTGGAATCCAGTTGACGCAATGAACCAGCTGCAGCATTACGTGGATTGGCAAATAAGGCTTCTTTTGCTTGGCTTCTTTCGTGATTTAAAGCATCAAATACCGATTTCGACATAAAGACTTCACCGCGAACTTCAAGTGGACGCGTCTCATCTATGGTAAGGGGAATGGTTTTAATGGTTTTTAAATTTTGGGTAATGTCTTCACCGACAATCCCATCGCCGCGTGTCGCACCTTTGATGAATTGTCCATCTTCGTAGTGAAGGGTGACGGCTAATCCATCAATTTTTAATTCAGCAAAGTAACTGATGTTCGCATGAGTAGTCAATTTTTTAATCCGTTGATCAAAATCACGCAAGTCTGCAGTGCTAAAAGCATTGGATAACGAGAGCATGGCAGATGTATGGGTCACTTTTTTAAAGCCGCTAAGGACCACCCCACCCACTCTCTCTGTCGGAGAGTTAGGCAGTTTCAACTTGGGATCTGATGCTTCAAGTGTCATTAATTCTTTGAATAAGCTGTCATAGACAGCATCACTGACAGTGGGCATATCAAGGACATGATAGTCATGGTTGTATTGGTGGATTAATTGTCTAAGTTCGGTAACGCGTTTTAAGTTCATCGTGAAAATTCCTTTATTATCAAATGTTATTTAAAGTTGTCGCAAATGACTAGAAAATAAAAGTCAATCATTCCGGTGACTGACTGGCTTTTTATAAATCAAGAATATCCTTGATCGTGGTCTGTTTTCTATTCACTTGTTCTTGAATAGCTGTGAACACCAAGGTTTCTAACTCAATGGCAAGGTCGACTTCATGGACAACCATCGATCCGGCATTAATGATGGTTGAGGTTAAGTTCAAAATCCCTTCAATGCCTAGGTTCGTAATCGCATCAACGATTTCTTGTGACGCATGCGAAGGAACTGCTAAAATCACATATTTTACTTGATTTTCTTTAATGTAATCGATCATTTGATCAGTGTGTAAAATCGGAATGTGATTAATGGTTAATCCTGAGATAGATGGATTGTTATCAAATGCGGCAACAAGCGCTGTTGGCGCGTGTGACAATTCACTCGTAAAACGTTCTGACGTGAAGAAGTTCATCAATGCGCGTCCTAAATTACCTGCACCAATCAAAATGCATTTTTGTTTTTCTTGAATGTTAAGCACTTGTTCGAAAGCGTCAAGGACGAAGTCAATTTTATAACCATACCCTTGACGACCCAGTTCACCTAAATAAGAGAAATCTTTTCGAATCGTTGCAGATTCAATGCCCATTTGGATGCTTAATTCACGCGACTGGATTTTAACAATGCCAGCTTGTTTTAAATCAAGGAAGCATCGATGATAAAGCGCCAACCTTTTTAAGGTTGATTTTGGTATGCGTTGCATGGTAAATCCCACCTTTCTTTATATATGATAACACATTAATAAGTAATTTTCAAATGAAGAAGTTGCATTTTACTTTTCTTTTCACAATTTTTAAACGGCGACATCTTTTTCTTCTAAATAGAGAATGTCTTCACGATAAACAGTTGTGTGACGCTTAATGGTTAAACCTTCGACGTGAGAACTCAAAACGAGTCCAAGCATGATCATACTGGCTAAAACTGAACTGCCCCCGTGGCTAATGAATGGCAGTGTGACACCTGTGATCGGCAAGATGCCTAAAATCATACTAATGTTCCAAAACTGTTGTGCCATTAAAGAGGCAGCAATGCCGACACAGACATGGCTGTTATAATGGTCACGATTTAAAACAGCTGTGTTTAAAACGGCGAAATTAAATAACAAGCTGACAAGAATCACTGCAGTGGAACCGATCATGCCAAAATCCATGCCAATGATCGCAAAGATATAATCTGTATGGGCTTCGGGAAAAAACAGCGTCGCACTTTGAAAGCCATTACCGAAAATACCGCCTGAGCCCATCGCAGTTAATCCAAGGGCCAGATGTCGACCATAACTTGAAATGGTTCCAAAAGGATCAAGCCAGCCATGGAGTCTAGGGAAGTGGTGTTCGTGGAGGATGCCGAGGTTTTCTAATATTTCAGGGTCGTTGATCAGTAAATTAATAAACGTAAAAGCAATGAAAATAGCGCCTGCGCCTGCAAATAAAATATACGTCCATTTAATCCCAGCGGTGATGAGCATAAAAGCAACGGTCACAAGAACGAGCATGGTAATGCCAGTATCTGGTTGTTGATAAATTAAATAAAGGGGTGGTCCGATGACCATTAAAGATTTAATAATCAGCCACAAATCAGTTTTGAATGTTCGATCTTCATGTAAAAATTTTTCATTGTGTTTTTGAATGACATCTGCGACGACAAGAATAAGCGCAATTCGCATAAACTCGGAAGGTTGAATTTGAAATCCAGGTAAATTAAACCAGCGATTGGCGCCATTGATACAAGGAACAAGCATGCCTGGCGTGCTGTTGCAAGGATATATTTCACCCACTCGGTTAATCACAACCAGTAGAATAAAGAAAACGAGGTATACACACCAGCGTAACAGTCGAACCCATTTGATCTCAAAAAGCATGACAACAAATGCGACCAAGCTGCCAATGGCAAAAAAGACGATTTGTCTGAACACAAAGTTTCCTGAATACTGAATGCGCGCAACAGGGGTGGCTGATGCAATGGCGACTAAACTAATGAGGATAAAAAACACAAAATAAATAAGCATAGGGGTGTACAAAACAGCGGTTAATGATGTTAATTTTTCTTTCATATGACGGACTCCAAACATTTAGCTTTCTTTTAAGTGGATATACTTAATAGTATACCACATTTTTGAAAAAGTTATAGTATTTTTTGTAAATTAACTGTATAATGTTAGTTACTTTTATTGAAAATTCAAGGAGGTCATCAACATGTTAAGTAAAGAAACACCAACATATGTCGTCGTCATCTCGTGTACAGCATTAAAAAAAGGACATTATCAAGTTGAATTGGGAGATGCTGAAGGTGAAATTTATTCGTGGGTTGTGACAGAAGAAACCCTCCTTGCTTATCGCTTAGTGGTCGGTAAAGAACTGGATAAATCTACCTTTGACGAACTCCAAGCTGCCAGAGGTTATCAAGCAGCCTATCGTTATGCCATCGGTATTTTAGCGCGTCGGATGTATACAGAAAAAGACATCAGAAGAAAGCTGTCTGAACGAAAAACGGCAGATCATGTGATTGAAGATGTTGTCGCAAAACTAAAAGAGAACGACTTGTTAAATGATGAAGCTTATGCAACATTTTATATTGAAAGTCAAGTGGAAATGGGGAAAAAAAGTCGAAGGCGTATCATTTCTGACTTACAAGCAAAAGGGATCTCCACCGTCCTCATTGATCAATTGGCTGATTTGTTTAGCAAAACATCTGAAAATGAATTGATTGTTAAAGAAATCGAACGCGCTTATCGCCGTTATTCACGTCAAGGGTTAACTGCTTTTGAGCTGAAACATAAAGTCGTGCAAGCGTTAGGTCGCAAAGGATTCGACTATGATCGCATTCATCAACAATATCTTTTTTTTATTGAGGATTTGGCAGTGACTGACGCATAAAATGAGAGACAACTTTTTTTAAAATGTTAAAAATTTCTTAAAAAACACTTACACATTGACTTTTTGGATATAACTAACTATAATTAAACAGTTCGTTTTGTTGTCAAAAGACAACAATTTTTCGATGTCTGAAAATTACATTGGAGGTGTGTGTCAATGTATAAGTTGAACCAAGATCGGTTACCATTACTTGAAGCAATGAAAGACTACGCCAATCGGGATATTGCAGCATTTGATGTGCCTGGTCATAAGCGAGGTCAAGGTGTTGACGTTTTAACTGATTATTTTGGTGCACAGGTCATGGCGCTTGATACCAATTCATTGCCAGCGCTTGATCATGTAGGGAATCCAACCGGCGTGATTAAAGAAGCTCAAGCTTTACTTGCTGAAGCTTATGGTGCAGATGTTGCTTTTTTTATGGCAAATGGTTCGACTTCTGCGATTCAAGCGATGTTGATGTCAGTCATTTCTCCAGGAGATCGCATTTTAATGCCGAAAAATAGTCATAAATCGGCTTTGAATGGTTTGATTTTATGTGGCGGGATTCCTGTTTATATGCAACCAGAAATGTGCTTGAAAGAGGGGATCATGAAAAATGTATCTGTCGATGAAGTTCGGCGTCAATTAGATGCACATCCAGATATAAAAGCTGTTTTTGTATTAAATCCGACCTATTTTGGACATACTAGTGATTTAAAGGAGATTTCAAAACTATGTCACGCACGGGATGTGTTGTTACTCGTTGATGAGGCTCATGGTGCACATTTTCCTTTTCACCCAGCAATGCCGCTATCAGCGATGGCCAGTGGTGCGGATATCAGTTGCATCAGTGTGCATAAAACGGGTGGTGCGCTAACACAAAGTTCAGCATTGGTCGTTAAAGCAGGACGTGTTGACGTTCATCGTGTACAACAAGTCGTGAACATCCTACAATCGACATCTGTTTCTTACTTATTAATGGGAAGCTTAGATGGTGCGCGATATAACTTGGTTAAAAATGGGACTCAGCAATTGGATCACGTGATGGCTTTAAGTCGAATGGCACGCCAATCGTTAAATCAAATTGTCGGTGTCTCGACGGTTGAAGCAGACATGTTTTATGACCTGACGAAATTAGTAATTAATGTGTCAAAATTGTCTCTGACAGGCTTCGAGGTGTATGAGTTGTTATGGCGTCAGTATGAGATTCAGTTAGAGCTTTGCGAAACGGATCATGTGTTAGCTGTGATGAGTTTAGGTGACTGTCAACATTGGATTGAACGGCTTGTCAATGCAATGGCGGAAATTGCGCATAAGTATCCGCTTCAAAGCTGTGAAAATCAAATGCGACAGCCAACCATGCTAAAAGATACTACTGTCAAGATGAGTCCGCGAGATGCTTACTTTAGCTCGAAAGAATTAATGGCTTTTGACCATGCCATTGGACGCATTGCAGGTGAGTCGATCATGGCTTATCCACCAGGAATTCCGATCATTTCACCAGGTGAACTGGTTACAAAAGAGGTCATTGATGTTTTGAACGACTTAAAAGCAAAAGACGCTTTTATTGTGGATCATGCTGACCCGTTACTTGAGAAAATTTTGGTTATTAAGGAGATGTGAGATAGATGTATAATTTGAAGACATTGGGAAGGCACATTCTAGTTGAATACTATAACTGCGCATCAGAAGTGTTAAAGGATCCGGCTTTGATTGAAAGAGAAATGAATCAGGCTGCGCTTGAAGCAAAAGCAACCATTGTAGAGTCTAAGTTTCATCATTTTAACCCGTGGGGTGTTAGTGGTGCAGTCATTGTGTCTGAAAGTCATTTAACCATTCATACGTGGCCAGAATACGGATTTGCAGCAGCAGACTTCTTTACTTGTGGTGATATTGATCCTTGGAAAAGCTTTGAGTATTTAGAAAAAGTGTTAAAAGCAGAGTTCAGTGAATCTGTTGAAATTCCACGGGGGTTGACAGCAAAAATTAAGAAGCATGCAAACGTAGACTTTGGAGACATGCGTCATAAAATTCAAGGGGAATAGATGCGGATTGAAAGAGGAGCGAATGAAGATGGAGCTATGGTACACAGAAGAATGGACCGATGAGGTGAGGTTTAGCATGAAGGTTAAACAGCATTTATTTTCACAAAAATCTGATTTTCAACAAATTGATATTTTTGATTCAGTCGAGTTTGGTAAAATTTTGACCATAGATGGCTTGATGATGGCGAATGAAAAGGATGAATTTATTTATCATGATATGATCGTTCATCCAGCGATGGCAACAAATCCGGGGATTAAGCGCGTGCTCGTTATTGGCGCTGGTGATGGTGGCACTGTTCGTGAGTTAACCCGTTATCCGGGAATTGAACACATCGATATGGTTGAAATTGATGAAGTGGTTACCCGTGCTTGTCAAGAACATTTGCCGATAACTGCAGGTAAATTAGAAGATCCACGTGTGACGTTGATTTTTGCTGATGGATTGAAATTTGCTCAAGAAGCAAAAGCGGGTACGTATGATTTAATCATTGTCGATTCGACCGATCCTGTTAGTGTCGGTGCTGGCTTGTTTACAACAGCATTTTATTCAGACTGTTATCGTATTTTGTCAGATCAAGGTATTTTAGTGAATCAACACGAAAGTCCTTATTTCGAAGGATTTGCTAAAGAAATGACACGTGCTCATTCGAAGATTGCCACACTTTTTCCAGTTGCAGCAGTTTATCAAGCACATATCCCGACTTATCCATCAGGTCATTGGCTATTTGGTTTTGCTTCTAAAGGCCTACACCCAGTTAAAGATGTTCAAGTGGCATCGTGGCATCAACTCGGTTTAACCACCCAATATTATAACACAGATTTACATGTAGGTGCATTTGCATTACCGACATATGTGAAGGAGATGTTGGCACATGCCAAAAATTAATTTTTCAAATCCCGCACAATTCCTTGGCATGGAAACACCTTATGAAGCTTCGAAAGTCGTCGTTTTTGGTGCACCTTTTGATGGGACGACTTCTAATAAAGCCGGGACTAAATTTGCAGCCAATGCCATGCGTTTAGAATCCGAAGGACTTGAAACATATAGTCCGCTGTTGGATTTGGATTTAGAAGCGGCTTTGGTCTACGATGCTGGAAACATTGAACTTTCTTACGGTGTGACAACACGTGTGATGTCTGAATTAGAAGCTGCAACAAGTCGTTTACTCGCAGATGGCAAAATACCACTGATGATAGGTGGTGAACATTTGGTCAGCTATCCCGTTGTTAAAGCCATTGCAAAACTTCATCCAGATGTGCACATCATCCACTTGGATGCGCATACTGATTTACGTGACGAATTTGGAGGCAGTCCCTTGTCCCATGCAACCGTTTTGAAAAGAATTTGGGACCTTTTAGGAGATGGACGTATTTTCCAATTTGGGATTCGTTCTGGGACGAAAGCAGAATTCGATTTTGCACGTCAAGCGGGACATACGTATTTAGAAGCTTTTCGTCTTCAAACGGTTGGACATGTGCTTGAGCAGTTATCGGGCAAAAAAGTCTATGTCACCATTGATTTAGACGTTTTAGATCCATCGATGATGTCAGGAACAGGAACGCCTGAAGCGGGTGGGATTACTTACCGAGAGTTAGAAAGCTTTTTCTTATTGCTTCGTGATGCGCATGTTGACATCGTTGGTGCTGATGTTGTCGAACTTTCTCCTGGTCATGATCCGTCAGGGGTATCAACAGCGACAGCTTGTAAAGTATTAAGAGAAATGGCGCTTATCTTAAATAACAATGAGATGATGTCAACACCATCTAAATAAAAAAACATTTTCTTTTTACGTGTTGTTGAAAAAAGTAAAGTTTTGTGTTATACTTTTGACAGATGAAAATTAAAAATGAAATGTTCTTATCTAGAGTAGCTGAAGGGCAGGCCTAATGATGCTACGGCAAACGACCGAATCAAAGTATCTTTTTATAAAGACAACTCGATTGAAATTCGGCACGGTGCCAATACCTGATTGATAAGTGTAAAAGTGGATGTTTATGCCTGTTTTGCCTTGTCTATGGATCGAGGTATGACAGGTTTTATTTTGCCTTATTTTAACATTTAAAAGGAGTCATGATAGGATGAAACAAAGAAAATTATTTACGTCAGAATCAGTAACAGAAGGACATCCAGATAAAATATGTGATCAAATTTCGGATGCAGTGCTGGATGCGATTTTAGCACAAGATCCTCATGGGCGCGTCGCATGCGAAACGGTTGCATCGAAAGATTTGGTTTTAGTGACAGGTGAAATTTCAGCCCATGCCGAAGTTGATTATGAAAAAATCGTTCGTGCCAAATTAGCTGAAATTGGTTATACAAAAAGAGATTATGGAATTGATGCGCATACATGTACAGTCATGGTGCAAATGTCGAAGCAGTCAAATGATATTGCAATGGGTGTGGATGAGTCGTTAGAACACAAAGAAAATCGTGAAGAAGAAGCTTTGGTCGGTGCAGGTGATCAAGGATTAATGTTTGGTTATGCGTGTCGTGAAACGGAGGAATTAATGCCATTGCCAATTGCTTTGGCTCATCGATTGGCTAAAAGACTATCACAGGTGCGTCATGATGGCACATTGGCTTATTTACGTCCTGATGGCAAAACACAAGTGACCATTGAGTATGATGAAGAAGGAATTCCGGCTCGTGTGGATACCATTGTTATTTCAACACAACATGACGAAGATGTCACACAAGCACGCATTCATGCAGACATTCGCAAGCATGTGATTGATCCCATTATTGATCCGAGCTTGATTGATGAAGAAACACGCTTTTTCATCAATCCAACAGGTCGATTTGTCATCGGAGGCCCAGAAGGAGATGCAGGATTAACAGGACGTAAAATCATTGTGGATACTTATGGTGGCTATGCCCGTCATGGTGGTGGTGCATTTTCTGGTAAAGATGCGACGAAAGTTGACCGTTCTGCTGCTTATGCTGCGCGTTATATTGCGAAAAACATCGTTGCCAATGGACTTGCAGATAAATGTGAAATTCAGTTGTCTTATGCCATCGGTGTTGCGCAACCGACTTCTATTTTAGTTGAAACTTTTGGCACTTCCACATTGACTGGTGAAGCGTTGGTGGCCATCATTAATCAAAATTTCAAATTAGATCCAGAAGGCATTATTAACATGTTAGATTTAAGAAAACCAGTTTTTGGTTCAACTGCTGCTTACGGACATTTTGGACGTGAAGACTTTTCTTGGGAACAAACCATTGAATTAATAAATGAATAACATCATCAAGATGAGGCGAGTGTCTCATCTTTTTTGTAGAAACTTAAAATTAAAGGCAAATAGATATGTTCATTTTCAATGATTTGAGGTATAATTAAAAGTCAAGATTGGCGATGCGACCGAAAATTTTTGAAAGCCTAAAAATCAGCACCCCAAGGTCACTTGTGAAACGAATGACGATAAATCATCAAGTTTTAAGGGTGTACACCATAAGGGACTTATTTGGGGGTCAAGAAAATGAAGGCGTTGTGCTGCACGAGATATCATTAAAGGAGTTGCCAGTAAAATGATGCAGAAAAATTTAAACCGTGGACTTAGACCGACGGGTCGGATCATGTTAGTCTGTTTTTTAGTTTGCTTTTTACTTCTTTTTATGGTAACAGGTGTTAGCTTTGCCATGATTGCACATACGGGTCGTATAGGTGAAGAAAACTTATTAGACATGGCGTTACGCGCGCAATTAGGAACT
Source organism: Defluviitaleaceae bacterium (assembly GCA_009778135.1). Taxonomy (GTDB): domain Bacteria; phylum Bacillota_I; class Bacilli_A; order MOL361; family Turicibacteraceae; genus WRKJ01. The sequence continues at coordinate 16,954 of WRKJ01000083.1, read as the reverse complement.
GGGATTGTACAGTCTAGAAGAGGCACTATTTTTGATCGGAATGGGGTTGAAATTGCCAGCCAACATCCTTCACATACCATGTATGCTAATTTTCATCCCAATTGGGGAAGCATCGTTGAAGATATTGAGGATACTGCGCAGCAACTGGCGCAAGTGATTGCGATGGATCGTGCTGACATCGCCCGGATTTTAGCCCGAGAAGGTGCTGAAGAACATGCGCCTATTTGGCAAGTGGAGTTTGGGCATGCTGGTCGAAGGCTCTCTTTTTCTCAGAAAAATGAAATTGACGCACTGGATTTAGCAGGTATTTATTTTCGTCCGGATTTGACACGTTTTTATCCCAATGGTGAATTTGCTGCTCACACCATTGGGTATACATGGTTTGATGCCAATGGAGAAATCATTGGTGCGATGGGCCTTGAAAGCTATTTTAATGCTATTTTAACAGCGACAAATGGTAGATTTCAATTTCAGAGTGATCGATTTGGCTTTACGCAACCTGGACATAAGCGGCAGTATGTTGTTTACCCGTTGGATGGTTATGACATTAAACTGACACTTGATGCAACGATTCAAAGTTTTTTAGAATCCGCCATGGATGAAGTGCTTGAGCATGCAGAAGCTAAAAGTATCGTTGCTGTCGTGATGGATGCACGAACAGGTGAAATTTTAGCAGCCGGTAGTCGGCCTACTTTTGATCCTAACCAAAGAAATCCAGCGTTTTATGCCAATAGAATTGTTTATCCATTTGAACCTGGATCAACACTTAAAATTTTCACCTATGCGGCGGCGATTAATGAAGGGAATTACGACGGAAGTCAAACGTTCATGTCTGGTTCAAGACGCGTTGGCAATACGATTTTGCGGGATCATCCGGGGATTCCAGCAAGAGAAAGAACATTTGATGAAGGCTTTTATGTTTCGACAAATACGTCCATTATTGATCTATTGAGAGATGCCATTGGTCTTGATGTTTTTGTTGATTATTTAACAGCATTTGGCTTTGGAGAAACACTTGGATTTCCAACAGATGGAGAAGCATCTGGTGCATTACCTGATCGAAACGATCCACTCAATGTATATACGTCAGGGTATGGACAAGGAATGACAGTGACACCGATTCAAATGCTTCAAGCAACCTCTGCTATTTTAAATGAAGGTGCGATGATTAGACCGCAATTGATTGCGCATATTTATAACCCAAATACAAATGAAATCATTCATCAATTTGAACGAGAGGTTGTTGGACAGCCAATTACTGCTGAAACTGCCAGTCAGATGCGTGAGTTGATGAGAGGCGTTGTTCACAATGACATCGGAACAGGTCACATTCATTATTTACTAGATGTAGAGAGTGGTGGCAAAACAGGAACTGCTCAAATTCCAGGTGGACCGACTGGATTTTTAGAAGATGTTCATCTGTATAGCTATATTGGATTTGCACCCCTTGATGACCCTGAAATGATCATGTTTATTGCGATTGAAAAAACGGGAGGCGGCCATGTTTATGCCGGCCAAATTTACCGTACGGTGATGAATAATACGTTAAACTATTTGGGATTAACGGGAAATCAAGTTTCCGTCGGAAGTACCACGCTTCCCGAATTTGAACGCGTGATGACACCCCGTGTTTCTAACCTGTCGACTGAAGATGCCATCTCTAGCATTGAAGCCTTGGGATTAACGCCAATTGTTATTGGAGATGGACGTGATGTGTTTAATCAGTTACCTGTAGCCAATACGCCAACGCTGCTGGGCAGTAAAGTTTTTATCCAAACTGATACGGTAGACCGTTTGCCAGACTTCACTGGGTGGTCTCGTACAGAAATGACACAATATGGCCGCTTATTAAGTCTTGATATTACGATAACTGGACAAGGTTTAGCTGTGTGGCAAAACCTGAGACCTTACCGTGTTGTACGTCAAGGAGATGCTTTAACGATCCTGTTAGAATAACGATGATATGGAGGTATCACTGTGAAAAAAGTTAATCAATTTAAAACCTTTATCATCGTAGCGGTAATTATTGCGATTTTAGGAACCATTGCAATTACAATGCGAATGGACACGACGAATGCAGTCGTTCGAACTTTAAATGACGGTATTTCAAGTGTTCAACGTGTTGTTGTGGAACTTGCACACACCGTTCGAAACTTTGGACAAAGTACCTTTGATTTGTTTGAAACCTACGAAGAAAATCAACGTCTTCGTCGTGAAATGTATAATGTAGAGCTGGTTAATATTGAGCTTGCACTTTTACGAGAAGAAAATGAATTGTTGCGAGAAATGCTTGACATTGATGTGACATTAAGTGACTTTGAACGCATTCGTGCAACAACAGTCGGCCGAGACATTAATGCTTGGCATGATTTTTTGACCGTTGATCAAGGACGTAGTCACGGTGTTGAACTTGGCATGGCTGTTTTATCATTGGAAGGTTATTTAATTGGTAGAATCACAGAAGTTAGTTATCGCTTTTCACGTTTTCACTTGATGAAACCACACAATACGGATATACGTACACAAGTAAAAATACTGGGCACTTCTGGATCAATTGGGACATTGCACGGCTATGATGCCGATACGGGTGAACTCATTGTTCGACAAGTGCCGCATGATATTGAAATCGAAATCGGTGCACAAGTCATGACCACAGGACTTGGTGGTGTGTTTCCAAGAGGCTTGCTGGCAGGGCATGTGACCCGTTACGAACGGAGTACAGATGGTTTGACACAAAATGTGTTTTTAGAAAATAATGTGGCTTACGATGATTTAAGATTTGTTTTTATCATTAAACGTGCCATGGCAGCGGTAGAAATGGATGAACTGATAAGCGATGATGACGCAGTAGAAAATGCAGACTCAGCAGCTGAGTATAAAAATTCATTATCAAAAATATGAAAAGGAGTTTGAAAGATGATGAAAGCAATGACAACCTTTATTATTTTATTTTCGATCGACAACGTGCTCGTCATCTTTTTTCCGATTCAACCTGTTTTCGGAAACTACCATATTGTCCCGTATTTGTTGCTTATTAGTATTGTTGTATCCGTCTTCTATGATGAAAAAAACCATGCACCATGGCTTGCATTGATCTTTGGTTTAATCTATGATACGTACAGTACGAACTTACTCGGCATTTATGCGGTCTTATTTCCATCGCTTGTTATTTTAATGAAAAAATATGTGGTGCCTGTAACACCCATCAATTTTGTTTCGATTTTTTATGTCAGTACTGTTTCAATTTTAGCTGCTGAAGTTATTATCTACCTGTTGGTGATGCTCATCATTCCTGCCAGAGCGTTGTCGATCACTTCGACGATCGACTTTATTCAACACCGATTAATGATCACGTTAATGTTTAACATGTCACTCTTGGCCGTTATCTATTTACCCTTGGTCAAATTTTTAAAACCAAAACACGAAAAGAAAGTCAAAACCATCATGATGGATAACACCGCCGCATAGACTGATTGAGGGAGGAATCCAATGATGAAAATTGACTTTTCTTTTTATATTGCCTTTCTTTTAGCTCTATTTTCGCATCAAATAGATGTTTATTTAACCTATTTGATTGCAATTCTTATCCATGAATGTGGCCATTTAGTGATGGCATCTTTTTTTAAATGGGAACTAGAAGAGCTGAAAGTGAGTGCCGTAGGTGGCTTTTTAACGTTTAAAAATGACTTGAGTAAACCAGTTTATCAAAGTTTGTTAGTTGCGAGTGGTGGTGTTTTGTTCAATCTGATTTTTGGTTTCATTTTGTGGGGATTGGACGGACCTGCGAGCTTAATTTATTCACAATTTGCCATTGCGATTTTCAATCTTTTACCGATTTGGCCGCTTGACGGAAGCAAAGTCATGCAAGCCGGATTGCGTGGTCTATTTCCTTATGAAACCGTATTAGAAATTACGAAGTTTACCAATATCATCTTTTTATTGATGTTCGTTTTAAGCATCGTTGCATTAAGATGGGAGCAATACTTTCTCGTTGCCATTATCCTTGCCATTTTGGTGGGAAAATTTCAAGCAACAGCACCTTACATCTACGAAAGATATAAAATCCAAAAAACTAGCAATTAATGCATCAATATGGTACAATGTTGTTAACGATTTAAATGGATGTGACAAGATGAAAACTGTAAATGTGATCGGTGCTGGATTAGCAGGTTGTGAAGCGACTTATCAACTTATTAAACGTGGGTTTTACGTGAAGTTATACGAAATGCGTCCAGTCAAAGAAACAGGTGCTCACGTAACAGAACAATTTGCTGAATTGGTTTGTTCAAATTCGTTACGGGCAGACGGATTAGGGAATGCTGTGGGTGTTTTAAAAGAAGAAATGCGTCTTCTCGACTCACTTGTCATGGCTGCAGCTGATGCCACACGTGTGCCAGCTGGGGGTGCTTTAGCAGTAGATCGGGTGGGCTTTTCAACGTATCTGACGAACTACTTAGAAAGTCATCCACAAGTCGACATTTATCGTGAGGAAATAACGGCAATCCCTGAAGGACCGACTATTTTAGCATCGGGGCCTTTAACCAGTGCATCGCTGGCAGAGGCATTACGAGAACTAACAGGTGAAGCGTTTTTTTACTTTTACGATGCGCCTGCACCCATTATTCATAAAGATTCCATTGATTTTGACAAAGTTTATTTGAAATCTCGTTGGGATAAAGGTGAAGCAGCGTATTTAAATTGTCCGATGACAGAAAAAGAATACCATGAATGGTATGATGCGTTAATCAACGCTGAAGTGGCAACGCCGAAAGACTTTGAAAAAGGTATTTTCTTTGAAGGGTGCATGCCCATTGAAGTCATGGCTGGCCGTGGGATACAAACACCTTTATTTGGTCCTATGAAACCAGTGGGACTCGTCGATCCTAAAACAGGAAAAACACCTTATGCAGTCGTTCAACTTCGCCAAGATGATGCTGCGGCTTCTTTGTATAACATCGTGGGTTTCCAAACGAGTTTAAAATGGCCTGATCAAAAACGACTCATTCAAATGATTCCTGGACTCGAACAAGCCGAAATTGTTCGGTATGGGGTGATGCATAAAAATTCATTTGTTAATTCCCCAGCATTTATGAATGCCACGTATCAAACGAAAAAAAGAGCTGATTTGTTTCTTGCAGGGCAAATCACAGGCGTAGAAGGCTATGTGGAATCAGCTGCGTCGGGACTCGTAGCAGGGATTAATATGGCCAAATATTTGGCTGAAGAAAACTTGATTACGTTTTCTCCACAAACCGCTATCGGTGCACTGGCATATTATATTACACATGCCAATCGTGAAAATTTCCAACCGATGAACGTTAATTTTGGCCTTTTCGAAACACTAGAAGGACGCATCAAGAAAAAAGAAAAGAAAGAAAAATATGCCCAACGCGCCATTTGCAAAATCAAAACTTATTTACCAGAAGTCGAGGTTGCAAAAGTTTAAATGAAAGCCGTCCAAGATTATTTAAACCATCTCAAATATGAAAAGCGTTATGCTGACTTGACCATCATGAGCTATGAAAAAGATTTAACGAACTGGATGGCTTTTTTAAAGGGTCAAAACAAGTGCTTCTCTGAGGTTACGCACAAAGAAGTCCGGTTATTTCTCAAAGCGTGCTATGAGAAAAAATTAGCACGCACAACAGTTGGGCGGTATTTGTCAGCGATTAAAATGTTTTATCGGTTTCAAGTAAGTGAAGGTGTCATGTCAACAAATCCCATCACATGGATGAAAAGTAGAAAAGAGGTCATGACGTTACCGAAATTTCTTTATGAACAAGAAATGATGGTACTGTTCGACGCTGTTGATCAGACGACGCCACTTGGGATGCGTAATTATGCATTGCTTGAATTGTTGTATGCAACGGGGATTCGGGTTTCGGAATGTTGTGACTTGAAAATCGCTCAAGTTGATTTGGATGGCGGGTTGTTACGCGTTTATGGAAAAGGTAAAAAAGAACGTTATATGCCGATTGGAGAATTTGCTGCTGTGACAATAAAGCGCTATTTAGAAGAAGCCCGACCGAAACTTGTGAGAACAGCTCATATTCCGACCGATGCTTTGTTTTTAAATTACCGAGGTGGTTCTCTAACAGATCGTGGTGTGCGGGATATTTTTAAACGGTTAACAATGGCAACATCTGAACATATTAAATTGACACCGCATATGATCCGTCATAGCTTTGCGACACATTTACTTAATAATGGCGCAGATTTACGTGCTGTTCAAGAACTTTTAGGGCATGCTAATTTAAGTAGCACACAGATTTATACCCATGTGTCAAAAGAACGACTAAAAGCTGCTTATGATCAAGCGCACCCGAGAGCTCGAAATTAATTAAAAATAAAGCGTTATAAAAAAAATTAAAATTAATAATTAATTGATAATCAGGTGGTATCATGAACAGCGTAAAAGTAACCAGCCTTATTCATGCGTCTCATTTCCAACTGATGCGTCAACTTACCACCTTGGTACGAGTCATCCTCGTTTTCTCGTATGTGAAAATGAGACACGACAAGATGGGCGATTACTTACGTTTTGCTGCACGAGCATATCTTAAAAGGAGGTGTTTTTATGGGTAGCATCTTTGATTTCTTGTTTGGATCGGCAACAGCCATTTGGTTTTGGATGGCGATCATCTTTGTTGTCATTGAAATTGAAACGTTCGGCTTAATTTCTGTTTGGTTTGTTTTTGGTGCCATTGTGTCCATGCTTGCCTCGTTGTTTATTTCTTCAGTCCTCGTTCAGTCCATTATTTTTATTGCAGTTTCTGTCGTGTTACTCCTCGCATTGCGCAGCTATGCCGTGCATAATTTTAGAAACAAAACGGTTCGGAAAAATAACATTGACGAACTAACGGAACTGCCTTGTGTCATTGTGGCTGATATTAAAGCATTTGATTTAGGAGAAGTGAAGTTACAAGGGAAAATTTGGCGTGCACGTTCTGAATCGGGAAGGACGTATCACATAGACGAACATCCGAATGTACTTCGCATTGAAGGGAATACCATTATCGTAGAATAAAATAAAAAAAGGAAGGTGTTAACATGAATCCTTTACATGGATTAGGTTTAGTTGTTGGTTTGGTTATTATTTTATTGTTTCTTTATGCGGCGACATGTGTTCGTATTGTGTCACAAGCAAAAGCGTATGTCATTGAGAGTTTTGGTAAATACCGTAAAACATGGCATGCAGGGTTTCATTTGAAAGTGCCTTTTGTTGAACGCGTGGTGCAAGTCGTTAATTTACGTGAGCAAGTATTAGACTTTAAGCCACAAGCTGTCATTACGAAAGACAATGTTAAAATGGGCGTGGATTCAGCTGTTTTTTTCCAAATTACAGATCCTTATAAGTTTACATATGGGATTCAAAATCCATTTATTGCCATTGAAAACTTGACGTCAACAGCACTGCGTAACATTTTTGGTGAAATGGAACTTGATGAGTCTTTAACATCTCGTGATTTAATTAATACAAAACTTCGCGCTGTTTTAGATGAAGCGACAGATCCATGGGGCATTAAGGTGAATCGTGTTGAATTAAAGAGCATTGTGCCACCTAATAATATTCAAGAAGCGATGGAAAAACAAATGCGTGCCGAACGCGAACGTCGCGCTGTTCTTTTAGAAGCAGAAGGTGAAAAAGCATCAGCTGTTCTTCGTGCGGAAGGGTTGAAAAGATCCCGTGTTTTAGAAGCAGAAGCGGAAAAAGAAGCACGTATTTTACGAGCGGAAGCAGAAAAAGAAGCAGCGATTCGTCAAGCAGAAGGGGAAGCAGAGGCTATTTTGAAAGTTCAAGAAGCAACAGCAGAAGGGTTACGATTGTTAAATGCGTCTAACCCGACGAAAGAAATATTGACCATCAAATCGCTTGAAGCATTGGCACAAGTCGCGGATGGACAGGCAACCAAGTTAATTATTCCATCAGAATTGCAAAAGATAGCCTCTTTGACAGCAACCTTTGCAGAAACGATGAATGCCATTAAAGACTAACAAGAAGGCTCGCAGATGGCGGGTCTTTCGAGGTATGAATCAAGCAAAAATAAAATAATCGAATACGATCAACAGCGTTTGACAAAAACACCATATAGGAGGTATGACAAAATGATTGGACGTAGAAGAAATGGTGGGATGAGTTTAGGACGGGTTGCGAAAAAAGCAGCCGTTGCGACGGTTGTTAACCGTGTGGTCAATAATGCCATGGATAACAGAATGGGCAATAACGTGAATCGTCACATGCATCAGCAACCTGTTCAACAACAACCGATATTAAACAACATTTGTCCAAGTTGTAACACTGGAAATCCACAACATGCCAAATTTTGTTTAAACTGTGGTGGTGGCTTTGCCACGACTGCGCCTCAGCAACAGCAGGCACCATCACTCAGCCATTGTCCAGGTTGCAAAGCAAACTTGGCTGGCATTACAGGAAACTTTTGTCCGTACTGTCGAAGTGCGATTAGATAATGAATGAAAGATGTTGAATGTGGATGATTGACCCTGACAACATCTTTTTTTCTTGCATTCTACGGCATGATCCGTTATAATTTAGAGGAGGGTTATATGCATTAAAAAACAGGAGTGGTCGTCATGTGTAAACATATAAGAAAAGTTCGACAGTATTTAGAATTGGTGTCTGTTATCTTTGGGTTGTTGGCGGTCATCCTTCATTTTTGTGAGACATGCCCATCAAAGCATGAAAATAAGCCTTTGGATGAAGTGTGAGATCAAGAAGAAAGAAGGTTGAAGCGTGGGTAAGTATGTATTTGGCGTAGATATTGGCGGTACGACCATTAAGTTCGGATTATTTACAGTGACAGGTGAATTGATTGAGAAATTTGTCATTGAAACAGATACAAGCAATGAAGGATCAAAATTACTGCCAGATACGGCAAGGGCAATTTTGGCAAAGTTAGAAGAAAAAGGGATACCTCTCTCAAATGTCTCTGGAGTGGGCGTCGGTGTTCCAGGTCCTGTCAATGAAGATGGGGTTGTGTTAGTCGGGGTTAATATTGGTTGGCATCAGCCTGTTGCAGTTAAAGAAAAATTGTCAGCGTCACTAGGTATGCCCGTCTTCGTTACCAATGATGCGAATCTTGCAGCACTCGGTGAAATGTGGCTCGGTGCAGCCAAAGGTGCTAACAGTGCCATCATGTACACGTTGGGAACGGGGATTGGTGGTGGCATTATTGTTGACGGGAAAGTGATTAACGGTAAAAATGGTGCTGGTGGAGAAATTGGACATGTCACAGTCATACCAGAAGGTGGTTCACCTTGTGGATGCGGGAAAACTGGCTGTTTAGAAACTGTGGCATCTGCAACGGGTATTTCACGCTTGGCAAAAGAAAAGCTGGCAACAACCGAGATGCGTTCTCGTTTAAGGGAAATACCTATTATGACAGCCAAAGATGTTTTTGATACGGCTAAAACAGGTGATGCGTTAGCACTTGAAATCGTCGATCGTGTCGGTTATTATTTAGGTCTTTCAGCGGCTCAGTTAGCTGGGACAACAGATCCAGAACAATTTATCTTCGGTGGTGGCGTTTCGCATGCGGGCGAGATATTGTTGGCAGCCATTAAGAAGTATTATCAACGATATGCCTTCTCAGGTGTGAAAGAGACACCCTTTGTACTGGCAACATTAGGAAATGATGCGGGCATTATCGGTGGTGCTTATTTGGCTACAAAGTAAGTCGACATTTTGGAAAAAAATGGATTTAGTTTAAGTCGTGTCTATACGAGTTAATGAATGTTAGGAGTTATTTTTATGTTGAAAATTTATCCCATGCCGCTTGGTGACTATCAAGCCAATTGTTATCTTTTATCGAAAGGGGATCGTGCGCTGATTGTGGATCCCGGAGATGAGGCGCAAAAAATCATCACTTATCTTGAAACAAAGCAATTAAAACCAGAGGCTATTTTGTTGACACATGGTCATTTTGATCATATTGGTGCGTTAAAAGATGTGCAAGCAAAATATGGGCTACCTGTTTATGCCCATCAAGATGAAAAAGACTATTTGACCAATCCCAATTATAATTTTTCATCGAAAGCCGGCAGAACATTAATAGAAATTCAAGACTTGTCTGCTTTCCACTTTTTGGAATCAGATGGTGTTATTTCACTGTTAGATGAAGAAATTGAAGTTCGTCATGTGCCTGGACATAGCCTAGGAAGCATTGCTTTTTATTTCAAAACAGATGGTGTGGTGATTTCAGGAGATGCGTTGTTTAAAGGGTCGATTGGAAGAACCGATTTGATCAATGGCAATCACACACAATTAATCAATAGCATTGAAACGAAATTATTTACGTTGCCTGATTCGACGATTGTTTATTCAGGTCATGGACAAGCAACGACCATTGCTGATGAAAAAGCAACCAATCCTTTTTTTAGCACACATTAAAAGTAGAAAGGTAGGATCACCCATTTTTTTAATGGTTGCGTGTTGTTTGAACTGATTCATGTTATACGGGGTTATTTTGATTTTAAGGAGTATGTGATGCTAAAAAGTCGATTAACTTATGCTGCTGTGATGCTTGTTTTAGTCATTTTTATTTTTTTGCGTGATGATCAAATGACGTATCAGGCTTTTTATGCAGCTTTGATCTTACCCATCTTTTCATTTATCATGGGATATGTTTCAAGTAAGACAATCACCATCAAAGAAGTGTTAAGTGATGAATTTGTGATGAAAAATGAAACAACAGAATACAAGGTGCAAATTCACAATGGTGGTTTTTTACCTTGTTTTTTTGCATATATGCGTTTCGATTTCGATCAAGTTGGTCTTGAAACAGATGTTTCTGAGATTTATTTGGCGATTAAACCTTTTGCTCATTTTGAATCCAAGGTTAAAATAAGTGGGAAGTATCGCGGCATTTATGAAGTGAATTTTTCCGAATTTGTGACGTATGATTTTTTGGGTCTTTTTAAGTTTAAAAGTAAGCATCCATCAAAACTTAAATTAACGATTGCACCACAGTTGATGAAACGATCAGAACAGACACCAGATGTGATCCAGCAAGGAGAAATGACGGCTAAACGATTTATGAAAGGCCAAGACCCTACCTTCTCTGTTGAACTTCGTGCTTATCAATTAACGGATCATTATAAACAAATTCATTGGAAAGCCACGGCAAAAAGAAATACGTTAATCAGTAAAAATCCAGAAGATATTGAACAGTTGACAACGGTTTTTTTCGTTGATAACTTACGTCTTCCTAAAGCGATTGAACCGATGTTAGCACGAGAAGATCAGCTGATAGATCGCGTTGTTTCTGTGATGTCACATTGTCATCAGTTGGGTCATCGGATGTTTTTGCAGGCGTTAAATCATGAAAGCACGACATTCACAACCGATTTAACGCGACTTTATCACGAACTCGCTGTATTACCCTTTGGTCAATTTGGGGAAATTCATGATGTGTTAAATGGCTATTTAAATGGAAGTAAAGTATCGGAAAATGTCTTTTTGTTTACGCAAGTCATTGATGATGCATTGCTTTTGGCTTTGCAAGCATTTAAATTTCTTGGAATGAATGTGACTGTTTTTTTGTTTGGTACAGGGACAAGGGCTCATTTAAAAACGTTGGAATCATTGAATATTCATTACATTTGCACTTAGTGAAACACAACATAAGTAATCATTCGAAGGAGAGGTTGGAAGCGCGCCATGGAAAAATTGAACAACTTTAAACATAAAGAAGGACGGACTGTTGGCTTTTTTTACTTGATGACTGTTGGTGTTTTACTTGCTTGGTCGATGGTTGCAAATATTATTGATACCACCATCTTTGCACGGACACACATGCTCAATTTAATGCGAATGTTTTTTATCGTTGGGATTTTTGGCTTGTTTTTCATGCACAAATACTTGAGGCGAATAGGATTTGCTTTGCTGATCATCGGTTTGGTTTTTGTGACAACTGGCTTTTTGTCGACAGCTGAGGAACCGCATTTAGCCCAGCGATTTGTCGCATTATCCTCAGGAAGCATTGATTATATTTTAGGGAATCGCATCTATCATGATGCATATGAAACCTTTATTGTTTGGGCCATTAGCTTTTTCTTCGGTTTCTTTGTCGTGTTTTTTACTTACCACAAATTTCGCTTTTGGCCGTTATGTCTTGTTTCAATTGTGACAACAAGTTTGGCCATTACATCACCTTATTTTAGACACACGGTTATTTTCTACGTCTATGTTTTTTGTTTTCTCGCATTAGTGGTGACGTATTTGCATCAGAAAAACATGAAGAAAGTCTTCCAGCGACCTCAAAGTTCATTGTTTATCAATTTGATGATGCCTGTCATTGCGATCATTGTTTTATTCACTCAGCTCATGCCAGTACCACAAGCGGGTGCTTCAGAAGGATTTATGAATCAAGTGGTGAGAACGCCGTTTGAATTTTTTAACACGTTATTTTTAGACGTGACACAGCCAAGTGAATTTTCGATCAGACAAGTGGGCTTTGGTGGAAGTGGCAATCGACTCGGTGGTGACATTGAACCGAATGATCAAGTCTTTATGGAAATTATGACGAATGCAAGCATGCCACTTTATTTAACGGGTGCAACACGAGATACGTATACAGGTTATTCATGGCGTAATGTTCATGATGAATATCGTCCTGTAGATTTTGATGCTTATGAACATATCATGGATTTCATCGAAAGTGAACTAAGTTGGCAGACGAGCAATCATTATGACAGCATGGACTGGATCAACACGGGTAGATTCGTTCAAGCAGATCCGATTGAATTTCTCGGTGATCATATTGTGTATTGGGAGGAGGAAAATGTGCGGCAGCTTCGACTGTTTATCGATGAATTGACAGGCTTGGAACTTTTATTACATGCTGATCAAACCATGGATTGGTATGATGATTTTTCCCAATTAGAGAGGGATGCGAACCAATGGATGCGGATTGATAACTTGGATCGTCGCTTAACAACCCTTTTTCATAGCGGCCATGTGCAACATATTCGTATGGACGATGATGAAGTTGCACTTTTAAGAAATCGCGATGGAGCTTTTTTATCTGAAGAACGCTTGAGTCAACATGCGACTTACTCGGTGCATTTTCGTGAAATGGAGACACATCTTGTTTACTGGTGGGAAGATGATACGACACTTTCTAGGCGAAATATGCTCGAAACATCGTATCACGGTATGTTCACAGCTATTAGCCAAATGTTTTCTACATTTAGAGAAAATCACGGCTATGACTTGTGGCAATCATGGTTTAGAGTCGGTCATGATCTCATGACTTATGAAGAACTGCTGAATACACATTTGATTCCACGTGTCGAGCGCATTCATGACATTTACACAGCTTTACCTGTTGATTTTCCTGATCGTGTGCGTGAATTAGCCTTTGAAATAACAGCAGAAGCTGAGAATAACTATGAAAAGATGCGTTTATTAGAAACATTTTTGAGCGAAAGCTTTCCGTATACATTAACACCAGGACCATCACCATCAGATCAAGATTTTGTGGCGCATTTCTTATTTGATTTACAACGGGGTTACTGTGTTCATTTTGCAACTGCTTTTGTCGTGATGGCACGTAGCTTAGGGATGCCGACACGCTATGTTGAAGGCTTTTATGTCAATGTCCCTTTTACACATGGGTCGATTGCTGTTTTAAATAACATGGCGCATGCGTGGCCTGAAGTTTATTTTGAAGGGTTTGGCTGGATCAAATTTGAACCAACTCCGGCTTTAGGCTTACTGCAACAGCAAGGTGGGCAAGGGTTTACTGGTTTTGAACCAACTGATCGAGAAGTCTCAGGTCAATTTTTGTTTGATATAGCAGATGCTGATGACTTAGAAGCACCCCTTGATTTACCTTTGGAAAATGAATATGTTGGAGCAGATGCTGATCATCACATGGATCATGTGCACATTGAAAACGTAACGATTCCTTTTCAAGTCAGCGTGAGTGTCGGCATTTCTTTACTCATGGTACTGGTGTTAATCAGAGCAACCCATCTTCATGTGAAACGGAAGCGACTGCTTAAAAAAGAAAGCAATGAACGTATGATTTCACAATTTGAAGTACTGCTTGACTATTTGGCAGTCTTGGGATTTGACATCAAAGAAAATGAAACCGTTGCTCAATTTGCTGTTAGAATCGAACGTTATTTTAGCAAAGAAGCTTATGATAAAGCCTTATTAAAGGCTTCTGCAGTTGTTTTTGAAAAAGCACGATACAGCAACCAAATCATTTCAAAAGCAGAATATCGCACAGTTGAAAAACTCATCCGTCGAATGGACATGCGAGCAGAAAAAGAATTAGGAAGGGGGAAGTATTTGTTTTATCGCTACATTTTAGGAAGCATATAAACATGCAATCGAAAAGTTTGTCCTTTTGTAGCTCGCGCAGCACAACGTAAGTATGCGCTTTGGCTACTTTTTTTGGAAAAATCTTTTCAATGTTTAAGAGAAAGAGGGTTAAACGATGAAGCAGAAATGTCAAATATGTAATGGACGCATACAAAATGAAAGATGTGCGTATTGTGGTGCGGTGGTTCAAACACTGGATGCAGTATCTAATGTCGATCAATCAGTGGAAATGGATCCAGCAAGAACGAGTGAGGCGTCAACTGAACAACTTGCACGCATGGATCATCTGCAACAAGATGATGTGCCTGCGAAAAGAAAGTGGAAAATGAGTTCATTTATTGGAAGTAGCATGGCACTCCTTGTTTTTATGGGTGTCTTTGTGCTGGCCCAGTTGAACCAAGCTGCACCAGAAGAGCTGCGCTATTTGTGTACCCACGAACCGACATCATCTGGCATTGAACAAGTGACCATCATTGAATCTTATGGACTTGCCATCACGAGATGGGTTGAACAATACATCTTTCCACGTCAAGTCTATATTGATTACAATTGGGGGGTAGGTTGGGATTTAACAGATGCTGACATTAAAGATTGGTATGAAGGGCCGGAAAACATCACAGAGATGGAAGGTACTTATTGGGAATTGATTGCAATAAACGATGAATTTGTTACCATCCAGTTTGTGTATCATTATGAAATAATGTCAAGGGCAGATTTGGATTTATTATGGGATCCCAACTTTTCAGGTGTTAACCATCATACAGCGATTCGCACTTTAACAGAAGACGAAGGTGCAATTTGTAGCCCAGTGTAAAAAGCAGATGCACCAGGGTAACGGTGTGAAAGGAGTTCGTTATGGATGCAAGATTACGTCGAAAGGAAATATTAACCATCATCAACGCTGCTCAAGTTCCAGTGAGTGCTTCGACGTTGGCGAAAAAATTTGACATCAGTCGCCAAGTCGTCGTAGGGGACGTGGCTTTGTTAAGAGCAAAAGGGCATGACATTATCGCAACTGCAAGAGGCTACATGATGCCACAACTCAGGGATGACAATCACTACATGGGTAAAATGGCGTGTTGTCACGCTCCGCAATTAACGAGAGATGAGTTGTATGCCATTGTTGATTTGAATGCCTCTGTCATTAATGTGATTGTGGAACATGAGGTGTATGGAGAAATAACAGGACAGTTGAATCTAAAAAGTCGAGAAGATGTCAATCTTTTTATGGATAAAGTTGAACAATCAGAAATTAAACTACTCTCTGAATTAACCAATGGTGTTCACTTACATACCATTGGTTGTCGGGATAAAGCACATTTTGAACATGTGTATGAGCGACTAAAGCGTGCCGGTTATTTGTTAGAAGAGTAGCGACGTTTCATGTGAGAGAGTTGCCATTTGACATTTTATTTGTGATACCTTTTTAAGATTTAACTTTTTATAAAATAGATAAATTCGTTTTCACGAAACAGACACATTCAACTTTTTTATCCAAAAATCGCTGACATGCTAGATGGGGTTGTAATTATTTGTCGAAAGGGGTATAATGAGCTCTAAAATCTAACTTGTTGACACTGCTAGGTGGGTGATGGCTAATGGATATTGCTTTGTTAGGATCAAATAAAAGATTAATCAATGAATTGGGTAGACTGCTGAAGACAGAAATAAACTGTTTGTCGGTTAATTGCTATTTTGATAAGCATGCGTTTTTCCAAAGATTCAATCATGAAGCAATCGATGTTTTAATCGTGGAGATGAATGAGAGAAATTTTAAAAGCTGTTTTCAACTTTCAGATAAAGTGATCGAAAAAGATGCAAGCATTATCGTTATTTTCTTATGTGAATGTATGTTGTTCAACTGGAGAAAAAAAGAGCATACAGAAGGGGTCTATTTTCTCGACAAAAAGAAAAGCTATTCGGAAATGATCTCAGAGGCATCAAAAATAATGACTGGGAAAGCACGTGAAAGGTGCGAACGAGCGCCTAAAGAATTGCTGACACAAAGAGAAGAAGAAGTCATACGATTGGTGTCACAAGGGATTAGGCAAGAGCAAATTGCAATCAATTTAAACATAAGTCGAAGAACGGTTCAAAATCACTTGGCTAAAATTTCTGAAAAGTTTGGGACAAGTTCTCAAATAGAATCGGTCATCAGGGCAATAGAGCTGGGCATTATTGCGATTAATTACGAATTCTCAGAAGAATTTTGAGAGTGAATCATCAAAGTGAACAATTGGTGACAGGCATGCGACAATCATTGGCATTCGCTTCAGAAGAAAAACAAGCCCAAATCATGAAAGATTTAAACTTGCCAACAGCTGGCACAACCGAGACAAGCAACGAAAAAGAGGTGAACTAAATGTCAGAAATCATCATAGATATGGGGGAGCTTGAGCATCTGCTTCGTCATGTGAGGACGAGAGGCAACATGCTAAGAGGTCGTTTGGAACAACTACGATCAGCATTTGAACACGTCACATCAAGCGATGCCCTGTCAGGATCACTCAAAGATGCGATTGATCTGGGGATTCAAAACAAACACCTTCCGATTATCAAAGCCTTTGAAGAAACGTACCACATCATAGAAGATGAAATCAGTGA
>WRKJ01000082.1 GCA_009778135.1 Defluviitaleaceae bacterium | reverse complement strand
TCGCTACTGTATCATCGAGTACATGATGTAATTCTTCTAAGCCATTGATAATTGGAAAATGAAACTGTGTGATATTGTCATCTATTGCTTGTTTAATTGCCCCTTGTAATGCTTCACTGTCGAGCACACTTTGGAATGCTGCTCTAAGTCTGTTTATTTCACTTCGAATCGTCCGACTTCTACTTTGGACGCGTGATACAAATTGTCTTAGCTCTGATAGATTGATTCTAACTGCTGACACCTAACTCACCACCCTTACTTCATCAATCATTCCCTATTCCGATAGAATATTAATAGCCTTGTTCTTGCAAGCTTGTTAAATTCGCCACAACATCTTCATATCGTGCATCATGACTAATCGCATTCGGTCCAAAGCTTATTCTGATATCAAATATAGCGAAGATTAGAATAGTCAATAGTGCGCCGAGAAGAATTGTTGAACTTACATATCCATACTTTTTAAATTTATGAACATCCATCTATTAAAACCTCTCTCATACATTAACCTTATTCGATCGGATCTTCATACACGGTGACAGAAATGATTTCTATTTTCAAGCTATCATCTCTTGAAATGGCTGTAATCGTCGTTGTTCCCGCGCTGTTTCCAGTAATCACACCTGTATCAGATACACTGGCGACATCAGGATGAGAAGAATGCCAATCGTAATCGCTCATGTTGACATGGGCTGCATCTGAACCGACGATCTCTGGCGTGAAAGATGTTCCATTTTCTAAATCAAATGTAGTGGATGTAAACGACCAATCTTGTTGAAAGGATTCAGTTGAAATCAAGTCTAACTGAACATGCGGTTCATTTGTTGGTGTCATGGAATAATGCCCTTGTAAAGTAAAAATTGAGCGTGTTGAGTTGTTTGCACCTATTAGTTCATACACATGACGAGATAAGATGGCACCTGATTGTGACAGTGTATGCGTTGAAAGGCTGATATGGCTTGCTTGCGGATTTGCATGACCCGTAAACACTTCTAACGTATACCCTTCTTTCGGGATGTAAAGCAAAATATTGGTCTCATATTGATGATTGCTCCAAGTCGAATAGATAAAGTCATGATCCCAAAATCCGCGTTGTGTATCACCTGTTGCTTCAGCGACAAGCACACCCGCTTCATCGTAAACATGGACACGAATGCCTGTGTTGCGACGTACAGACATCAGTGGATCCGAGCTTCTTATTTCGACACGTATCATATCTGACATCCCGACATCAGAAGTTGCAGGTGAATCGGTTTCGTCATTTGCAAAAAAGAGCGGTCTTCCTAAAATGACGTCATTGATTGTTCTTAAAGCACGTGGCTCCATTGCTAATAACACATGACCAACCGTCGTCGGAAGATTCACAAAATCGAATCGACCATCTCCATTCAAACTCGCGCCAATAACAAGACCATCTCCAGCTCGACTAAAGATATTACCCGCAAAAATAGCTTCATCGCCATGTTGCTCATAAACGACTGTGATCGGTGTCAAACGTCCGTATTCAGAACCAACCAATGTGACATTTATTCCTTCCCAAACATCCAAAACATCACCGTTAAAGACCGTTTCACGGAAATAGCGTGAACTTCTTTCATTGCCATCTACAAGATTTGAATTCATATTCGGACTGCGATTTAAAATGCCATAGAATTCATCCATGTCAGTGACACCTCGTGTTCCTTCAGCTGTGCGATACAAAAATGGAATTCTACTAATGTATTCTGGACCTGGTATGAGCTGGTACGAATTGGGTGAATTCCTTGCCCAATCCCTCATCCAACTTCTCGAAATAGGTCGCAAGAAAATATTGTAAAAAGCATTGATCAGTGTCATGTAAAATGTACCATCAAATAACGTAAATCCACCTGTTTCAATCATTTCAAGCCCGAGGTATGATCCCCAAAGTGGTGCGGCTAATAAAACTGCACTTTCAACCAGGTTTCGATTGTCTTCACTTTGGGCAACGAAAGCCGAAGCGAGCAGACCACCATTGCTATGTCCAATTAAAACCACACTTTCATAGCCTTTTTCATCAATGTCATCAGCCAATTCTCTTGCGGCATCATTTAAGTCACCAACGAAATTAAACGGGAAAAATTCAAGCGTGTAGACATCATTTAGCCCATGGCGAATGAGGGCAGCTCTGATGCTAACCATCATGGGAAGATAAAGTGGAAGCGACCCCATTCGATCGCGACTTCTATCAACGAACGCAGTCATGCCCGTCCCATCTTCGTTATTAACTAACTCTGATTGTCTGCCCAATCTGCCACCGAGTAAATGTAGGCCAATATCTGTCACAATGCCAGGGCCAAGCCAAATAGGGATTCCACGAAATCTTTGACTGTAGAGTTTAGTTATCGAATAGCCAGGCAGCAAATAAATGGCCCTTCTCGGTGTCGTTTCGGATTCGCTTAGTTCCTTCAGTGTCGCATCTAATTCAGTCAGTTCGTTCAAAATGACATCTAATTCATCCGAACCCTTTTCGACTTCCTGTTCACTGAGTTCATCAAGAAGTGCATCTAACGCTTCTAATACTTCCTCTAGTTCATCCAAAGTCGCATTCAGTTCTTCCGATTCATTGAGATCAGTAGCTGATGCATTTAATTCAACAGCAGACGTAGACAATGGTGTCGTTAAGGTCGGGATGATGACCCCAATCACAAGCATCATGATTAAAAGTCGAAAAAGCAATTTATTTTTTTTCATCTGGCATTTTTCCTTTGATTTTAAAATTTATTTTTAGCATCACGATTTAATGCGAATATGACCGCAATAGCCAACATTCGCATTCAATCATTTATGTCATAAAGAACTGTGATGACTTATCACAGTTCATTCAAATTAACTTTGGTGATACGACCCTTTCAAAACAAAATCGCGATGTGCTTCTCTAATTTCTTTCATCGAAGCTGGTAATGGTGCGATTCTTTTTTCTACTGTATCAACAGTCGTCCAAACAAAATCACCGTATTCTGGAAGCGTTGCTAACTGAATGTTCCCTTCATCGTTGACGCGGTAATAACCTTCTCGTACATTATGAAGTGAGACAATTTCTCTTTTACTCGTTGAAGGATTACGTTGGAAATTCACGAGGAAGAGAATCCCTTCTGGAACAAACTTATCTGCTGGCTCAAAAGAAGCATAAATCTTTCTCAGCACAGCTTCTGCATCTTCACCATCTCTAAGGACAACATCGCAAACTAATCTGCCTGATTTCTCGCCTTTTGAATAAGGGATGACAAGGGCTTCTGCTGCACTTACCTCAGCATGATCTAACATTTTATTTCTCAACAAATAAAGCTTGTTACATTCATCTAGATCAACTGCTGTCAGCAAGCCATCTTCTCCAAATGTAATCCCTGGATAATATCTATTCGTTGCTTCATCATATCTGACAACATCTTGAGGTCGAGAGTTCATTTGGAAAATTCTCGGATCTTGTCGGTCGCCAAGGATATCTTCAGGGTGTTTTTCGCCAACAACTTGTGCAAGATCGTGATCTGTTCCATAAACATTGCCTTCATCATCCGTATAACTAAAGAATCTTTCTGTCGCTTCTGTATTGTTAAGGAAGCGATCCATCGCAGCTGGCGAATTGACATAAAGTAAACCTTCTTCTCCAGGCGCACATACTTTTCCTGTTTTCGGATTGATAATTTCGGCTGTTGCACCTGGCATAAAGAAGCCTGTTTGATTGCGTCGATGCTGTTCTGCCATTCCGTATTGGGTAATGATACCACCACCAATTGCTGTACTGCCACCAGCAGTAAACATTGGAACAGACCCTGCCCATTGAAGTCTTTCATTAATAAAAGCAGTTGGTGCAGGTGGTATCGCTTCTCCACCACAACAAGGAACTCTTAAATGCGATAAGCAGCCTTCTTGCAATCCATCATAACGGGCTAACATGTTATAGACGGTAAATGTGCCGAGGAAGCTATTAATATCATCTGAAATGATACATCTGATCAATTCTTCTGGTGTATAAAACGCACTCGGGTTATACACAATACATGCACCCGCTCGACGACGCAGTAACAGAACAAAGAATTGCGCACCAATGTGAGAAAATGGAATCAAGAGCAATTCACGATCGCCTTCTTTAACTGGAAATCCTGGATATACCTCTGGTTCATGGGCCTGTAATAAATTCAAAACATTTTGATGTTTGAAAACGGCACAAGTTGGGTTACCTGTTGTTGTACCACCCGTATTCGAATAAACAGCATCTTGACTTAGAAGGCTTGTCATGTTGTCTTGAGACGGTGCGAGCACGGTCGTTTCACTGTATTTTTTGATTGTACCTGGATAAACGATTTCAATGTCTGATGGCAATTCTAGTTCTTTGATGATGGCTTCATAATCGAGCCCTTCTTTGTAGGCTTTTTCTTGATCTTCCGGTAAATAGTCACCTGCTGAAATGAAGATAATTCGTTCTAATCTGTTATTTCCTTCTTGTTCATGTAAAACTTTAAGTGCTTCTTTTACTTCGAACTGTTCATACTTAGGATCGTAGCAATATTCAATGCTTAATACCAATGTACGCGCTTCTTTTTCAGTCGTATGTTTGATGACATCACTTGCGAGGAAAGAGACAGCACTTGAGCTTGCGATCAGTCCTAATTCAAGTGCAGCAAAATAAACAAACTCAAATTCAGGCACATTCATGCTACAAATCGCAATCGGTTGTCCGCAGCCATAGAAAAATCCTAATTCTTTAAAATACTGCTTATAATAATCAATAATTGTCCAGTAAGCTTTTCTCGTAATTTGATTTCCTTTATAGTCAACCATGATTCCTTCAGGGCTTCTTACCGTATCTATTTTTCTCAAATAGTCAACAGCTGATAAATAAGGTGATGTTGTTTCACTCATCGTTAAACGACCTCCGTTTTAATTAAATTTATTGTAGACGCGTGTCAGTTTAATGACATAACAAGGTCAATTTTGAAATTGGGTCAAATGATGCGATCCTTAAACTGTTCGCTACTTTCATTATTTTCCTTCTAGACTAAGCACTGTCTTGTAAACAGGTTGATCAGAACTGGCCATCTTTTTCTTATGAGCCAAAAAGATCAAAACTGTCGTTACCATAAGTGCAAACACACTCATCACCATGGCAATCATAAAAGCAAGCGCATGATTACCTGTTGCTTCAAACAAAGTGGCTGCCAGCCTTGGACCTACAAATGAGGCAAATCCAAATGCAATAAACACGACACCATAATTCATCCCTAAATTAGCGGTACCAAAATTTTCAGCTGTAATCGATGGGAAGACCCCTAAAAATCCACCAAAACAGAACCCGATGCCCATGATTGAAATAACAAACAATGGGAAAGTTGTCGCGAATGTTAAAAGAATCAACATGCCAGCTGTGACAGCATACATTAAAACAAGTGTTTGATAGCGTCCTATTTTATCAGAAAATGCCCCTAAAAACAGACGTCCGCCTGTATTCGCTACACCTAATAGGACCACTGCAGTCGCAGCCATCGCAGGTGTCACACCAATTCTAATTTCTGCAATATGCCCAGCATGTGCAATGATCATTAAACCAGACACACATGCTAATGCGTATATCAACCATAAAACATAGAAATGGGTCGTTTTTAACATGCCGCCAACAGTTAAATTCACAACTGTACTTTGATTTTCTGTTACCGGTGGCGTCCATCCAGCAGGTTTAAAATCTGCAGGTGGTGCTGAAATAAACAAAGAAGCCAAAACGATGATAATACCAAAGATAATCCCATAGAATGTGAATGTTTCTAAGACGCCGATTGCTTCAATCGTACTTCTAAATAAAGGTGCAAAGACAACAGTGCCACCACCAACACCACTGGCAATAATACCGCCCGCTAACCCGCGCTTATCAGGAAACCATTTAACTGAATTGGGAACTGTAATGCCATAGACAAAACCGATTCCGATACCACCTAACACGCCATATGTTAAGTATAACGTTGCGATATTCGCTGTGGTAAAACCGGCTAAGAAAAAACCTGTTCCAAAGATAATGCCGCCTAATAAAACAGTTAACTTGGCACCAATTTTCGCCTGTACTTTTCCAGCTACAATCATTGCAAACGGCATCAGACCGACTGAAAGTGTAAAAGCCAAGTTTGCTTGTGGCGTCGTAAACCCAAACAAATCAATGAGGCGTGGTTGAAAAACACTCCAAGCATAAGCAGATCCAACGATCACATTTGCAATCAGACTAACGATGATAATAAGCCAACGATTTTTAGTTTTCATAATGACCAACCTTTCGCGGATATCCAAGTGCAGCACATGTGCAAGCTATCCGACTTTGTATTTTTAAAATGTATAGCGTTGTTCTGTCCAACGCTTTGCGCCTGATGTATGAACATGTGCCATGTCATGACCCAGTAAATTAAAAAAGGAGTGCTATACAACTGGCTACCCCACCCCAAAATTTATCATGTTGGCAATTATAAAACAAAAATACCAAAAAAGAAATAGGTAATTTGAGCAAATTTTGAATTTTTTGTCGAATTTTAGTGGATCACTTTAAAAAAATCGATGGGAATTGAGATTGAAAGCTTTTTATCACTTCCCTAGCGGTTGGTCGACGCGTCCTTTTTGCAACGGACTTTCACCATCTAGCAACAGAGCCATGTCTGGTGCACCACAAAAAAACCTTGCTTATGACAAAGCAAGGCTTTTTTCAAATATGTCTTTTTATTAAACTTAAACAGCTTTATTGCGCATCCATCAACATGACAATCCGCTCAAAAACACTCGGATGTGTTGATCTGAAAAACCTGACTAACCCTGGCGGATGAACTTCATTTAAAGCGGTTGTAGAAAGGGTTTGAAACAAACCAATCCCAGCTTCTGGATCCTGTGTCAGCGCTAATGCAAATAGGTCTGCGCGCGCTTCAATTCGCCTTGAAATGCCATTCATAGCTGGACTCATGACAAAAAGCAACATCGACACTGTCAACAATACCAGCGGAATTTTCGCTAAACTTTCTTTTTCACATTTTTCGACCACTTTGTGAACCACATATAACCCACCAAAAGCGAAGACACTGGCAATGATAATCGCGCGATACACATCACGATGCACATAATGCGCAATCTCATGTGCCATTAAAAACATCATTTCATCCTCACTCAGCTGATCAAGCGCTGTATCCCACAAAACAATTCGTGCAGTCGGACCAACCCCTGTCACATAAGCATTAATCGTATTCGTCCGATCTGACATCTTGACTTCAAACACCCGATGGGCCGATACACCTGCAGCTTCAGCCATCGCAAGGATACGAGCTTCTAACGCAGGATGCGCGATGGGCTGAAAATCACTGTATAACGGGTCGATTAAAGCAGGTTGGATGAGCATGAAGAAAAAAGCAAAGGGGATAAACGCAAGCCAAGTCACAACCCACCATCGTTTTTTAAATGTTTGAATGAAAAACAAAATGACATGAATGATCACCAGATATAAAACGAATTCAACGATAAAATCGATGCCTCTATGACTTAACCAGCGCGGCAATGTCATGATTGCTGTGCCATAAAATCTAGCGAGCTGATAACCGATGAAGCGAAAAGGCAACATCGCCAAAAACATAAATGTCGCAAAAATAAAATAATAAACCGTGACTTGTAGCCAGCCTTTAGCCATTTTTGATGTTACATGTGATTCGAGGCGTTGAGATAACCCACCGAAAATGAAAAAACAAATGGCTAACCACTCAAAAGGCGTCGACAAAAAAAACATAAGATACCGACTTCTTGCAAAAGTTGTACTCATCGCCAGTTGATCCGCTGTCATAAAAGTTGCCGGATCAGCGACAGTCCCGCTATAAGCTTCAAAAACCCCAACCGGTGCAACATGGAACAAATAAAACCACATGCCCATTCCATAAATGATGTACCCGATTCCCACACGCATGATGATTTTCTTCATTGATGATCCACCCCATTATCTTTTATTCATGAGCGTAAAGCTGCTTGATACAATCCCTTTTTGTTTCATGTTGTTAAACCCGTTTAAACAGTTTTTCAATTTCATACTTGGTTATTTTCACAATAATGGGCCTTCCATGGGGACATGTATAAGGCTGTTCACATTGACAAAGGTCAACAAGCAAACCACGAACTTCTGCTTCGTTAATGTACTGATTGGCTTTAATGGACTTTTTACAGCTCATCATGATCGCAACAGCTTCCCTTAATTTGGCAATGGACACTTCTTTTCCATTAAGTAATGTTTGAATCACCGTTTCAACAATGGGCTTTGCATCTTTTACTGCCCAACTCGGTGTCGTCCTCACAATCAAATCATTGACACCAAACACTTCGATTTCAAAGCCAAATTCAATCAGTTTCGGCAAATGTGACTTGACCCTTACCAACTCGCTCACAGGATAAGAAAGTGTCAGCGGTACAAGTAATGTCATCGCATCAGCATGAGCAGCACCAAGCAATGGATAATTTTTCTCATACTCCACCCGCTCCATGGCTGCATGTTGATCAATTAAAAAGAGTCCTTCTTCATTTTGTGCCAACAAATACGTCCCATGTAACTGTCCGATATAATAAAGTTCTAAATGGGGGTTACCACGATTCGGAATCCTCACCCGCTTTTCTTTTTCTGCTGCTTCAACCCTACTTTGACGCTGTTCATTTTTAATCGGATGTGGATACTTGATCGGTACCTGCTCTGCTGCACCTTTTCCTTTGTCAAATTCAGCTTCTACATGATACCCAGGGCCGGCTGATTCACGAATTTCCATTTTTTTTGATGAAGTCTCATCATTTCCTCGGTAAGTTCCTTCATTTCCCAAGGGTTGATGCGGCTGATTCATCAACAATGATGGCTGCTGGTAAAGAGGTTGGTCTTTTTTCGGAACTGGCTTAACCAAAGTTGGCGTTGGAATATGCGTGATTGTTTTTAACGTGTTTTGAATCTGTGTTAAAATAAATGACTTTAAAGCTTCTTCTTTTGAAAACCGTACTTCTATTTTTGCGGGATGGACATTGACATCAACGAGTAACGGATCAATCTCGATGTGAATGACCGCAATCGGAAAGCGATCCTTTGGCAAATACGTGTGATAAGCGTCGACCACTGTTCTGACCAAGTCATAATGTTTAATGGGGCGCTTGTTCACAATCAACGTGATGTAATGACGAGATGCCCGCGTCACCTCAGGTGCACTCATCAATCCTGAAATCTTGAAATCGTCATTTCCACCTGTAAACGGATGCATCATTTTCGCTATGTCAAACCCATAAAGGCGCGACACGACAGTTTGCGTATTGGTCTGCCCTGGCGTTTTAAAGACATCACGGTGATTATTGGTTAATGTGAACGCAATATTCGGATGTGCCAATGCTGTTTTCGTCATATAATCAGTAATATGTGAAAGCTCTGTATTTAAACTTTTCAAATGTTTCAACCTGGCAGGTGTGTTAAAAAAGAGGTGATTAACCACGATTTCGGTTCCTTTTCTCATGGCAAAAGGTTGTTTTGCTTTGACTTCACCACCTTTCATGTGAATCGCATAGCCTTCATGTTCGCCATCTGATGTTTTCAACTGAACATCAGAAACAGCTGCAATCGACGGCAAAGCTTCACCACGAAATCCCAATGTTTGAATACGCATGATATCTTGTGCCGACTTGACTTTACTTGTTGCATGTCGTAAAAAAGCCAGCTTGGCATCTTGTTGGCTCATCCCTGCCCCATTGTCAATGACTTTGATTTGACTGATGCCGCTTTCTTGTAAATGAATCTCAATCTTAGTTGCCCCAGCATCCACTGAATTTTCAACGAGCTCTTTCACAGCAGAAGCAGGGCGCTCCACCACTTCTCCAGCTGCAATCATATTAGAAAGTTGCGTATCCATCACTTGGATCTTACTCATGCTCATCTTCATCACTCATTTCCACTTATTATCCCCTTCTATTGTAATCTAAATGCGCCATTTTGTCTACAAAAAAAGACTTGCCCAAAAGGGAAGTCTTCTTCTTGTTCGCTTATGAGTAGAACTGGTCGTCGCAGTTAGATCCTTGATCAAAAGATGCTGTGTTACCAAAGTCATCACAGTTTCTACCATGTCCGTTGTTAAAGTCATCGCAGTTTCTACCGTGTCCACGATCAGTTTCACACCAATCTCCATTGAAACGTCCGTGCTCATGATGTTGATGGTCTTGCGTAAATTTACGCTTAACTTCATATTCATGATGCTTGTGGTGATGATGCGTTTGATGATAAACAATTGGCACAATGTGACGCACTTTCTCATGATGGTGCTGATCTGCAATGCGGCAGTGAACAGTTGGTTCTACAATCGTTTCTGAACAGCCACATCCTGGCTTTGTTGGTTGTGGTTGAGGCTCTGGACATGGATTAGGTAAACTGCGTCCTCCACCACATGGTCTACATCTTT
This sequence comes from Defluviitaleaceae bacterium, assembly GCA_009778135.1. Classification (GTDB taxonomy): domain Bacteria; phylum Bacillota_I; class Bacilli_A; order MOL361; family Turicibacteraceae; genus WRKJ01. Next base: position 19,117 of record WRKJ01000082.1, on the reverse strand, counting down.
GATAATTTGTCATAGTATAGCATCTCCTTTTTCTAAAGACTCCTCAAGAAGTCTTGCTTGACTTGTACTACACTGTTATCATACGCAATTCGTCTAATTTGGTCATGGCATACGCCAATAGGCGATAAATTTTTCTTGCAATTTTTACTCAGATGAGCTATGATAAGGGGTAGCGAAAATTATCTTAATTTCAGGAGATGGTAACATGGAAGCTTGTCTCATTATTTTTGACATTGACGAAACTTTATACAACAACCAGACAGGATGTATTCCGGAGCGCACATTAGACGCACTCGATCAATTAAAAGCAGCAGGTCACACACTTGCCATTGCAACAGGACGTGCCCCTTTTGAATTAATAGAAGTGGTTAAATCGCTTCCTTTCGATTTTTTTATTTTAGCCAATGGACAACTGGTTTTACGAAATGATGAAGTGATCTATGAAAATGCCATTGACGAAGACGTGCTTCACGACATCTTAAATGAAACCCAACAAAGCGGCATTCATATCGGCTTCAATTCTGCCACCCATTCTTCTGTCACCGGACTAACACCTCAAATGCGTCAAGCGTTTGAAAAATATTATACGACCATGCCTGAGGTTTCAACGCGCATTGATCAACATGAAGCCATTTATCAAATGTGGTATTTATCAGAAGACATCACAGCCATTCGTGACAAATTCAAAGATAAACTGCGATTTCTACCTTGGCTAACGGGTGGTGCCGATGTCATTCCAGTCGGTGCATCAAAAGCCATCGGTTTGGCCAAAACAATGGAAATCTTAGCGCATGAACTGCCTAAAAAAGTCATCTTTTTCGGTGATGGCATCAATGATTTAGAACTCATTCAAATGGCTGATATCGGCGTTGCCATGGGAAATGCCGTCCCTTCAGTCAAAGCCGTTGCTGATTTTGTGACCAAGTCCATTGACGACGATGGGATTTACTACGCTTGTGAACAATTAAATTTGTTTGACTTGACTGATGAACATCACTCTGATGTGGACGCATTGATTTTAAAACGACAAGCCAAAATAGAAAATGACCCTGATGATTTAGAAAATTATTTACAACTTAAAACATTGTATGCTACTTATCTAAAAGATCCAAAAGCAGCAGTCGACATTTTAGAACAAGCCCTTCAACACTTTTCAGATAACATTTTACTGCTTCTAGAAATTGCCGTGATTTATGAATTTGAATTAGACGACTTTTCAGCAGCAAAGCTGTACTATGAAAAAGTATTAGCCCTTCAGCCCACACATCAATTAGCCCTTGACGCTTTAGATGCCTTAAACGACTTAGATCAAAAAACACCCATTCATTGATCCGACCCCATGTCGTTCATGTTGTGCTGCACGAGCATCTCATCCATTCCAAATACCCTCACAGAAAAAATATTCATCTTTATTCACGGTTGAATATTTTTTTTGATTTGTATCAAAATAAAAAGAGTCACTTTTCGGGGGTCATCATATGGTCAAAAAAAAGGAACCTATTTATATGAAATGGTGGGCATGGGTTATCATCTTTTTCATCACGTCTCTTATTATCAACTACACCAATGCAGCATCTGAAGCAGAACAACAACAAGTTAAAATGGATATCCTGATGGATGAAACAGTGCCTGAAGATGACCTTTCTCCAGTCATGGCATCTGTTCCCGTGAATGAACAACAAACACCCGTCGCTGATGAATTTTCACCCACCACCTTTTTAATCGGTACTGATTTACCCTCAGGGGATTATTTTGTGATGGCAAAGACAGATGCGCCAGGTTATGTGTTGCTCACACGCAGTCCATCTTTAACTGTCTCTGAAATCATCTGGCAAAAACATTTTGAAAATCATGCCATGATGCATTTGCAAGACGGTCAGTACTTGACCATTAAACATGCCACACTTCTACCGCTTGAGGATGCCATTGTACCCAATTTTGAACATCATAGGCTCTTGCCCGGGACTTACCGCATTGGCATTGATATCCCACCAGGGATTTACACCTTATTCCCCTTTGAAAATAAAACGGGTTATTTCGAAATTGCAACCAGTATCCATCATCTTGAAGCACATACAAGAGAAAGAAGAAATTTTGACGAACCCATTACCATTGCCCTCAACCTTGGCGATCATTTCACTTTTATGCGCGCAGTGATTAAAAAATGACCTTCGAATTGTTGAAGCGAACCATTCAACTTTCAAAGGTCGTTCATGAAAAACGACTACCAAACGCTGTAAATAACCAAGTATGCGTGTAGCACAACATCAATAACATCCCTATTCATACATCTCATTTCCCATTACTGCGTCAACTCGTCCTCAATTGCACGAGTTTGTCCAATCACCCATCTCTTTTTCAATCGCATGGCCACATAACGAACAATACAAATCATTCACATGTAAAGCATGGTCACATTTTTGACATTTCCCTCTACCACTTATCAATTGTGTTTCTCGTTTAAGATAAGCGAGTTGTCGCTCAGAACCTGCGATCGTTCGAAACAAATCTTCATACATAACCTCAGGTGACATCTCGTGAACTTTGTAAAAGACCCGTCCCAAATTGGCATACAATGTTTCAATGTTTTCTTCTTCTTTTTCAATTCTAATTCCCATTTTTGTTAAATCAACGACTTGACGTCCTCTATCTAAAAAACGACTTAATCTCGACATAGCCTCCTCCTCGCTAATTCAAAGGTTGAAAATCAATGGAGATATGCCCGTTTCGATGCGCGCCAAATTCAATCCCAGCCAAGACATATAATTCTGCTAATGCTTCACGGGTTGGGACCTCTTCTAAGCTGGCCACTTGCACAGTGACGCGAATGGAATCAACTGTTGCATCTACGAGCACATCATCAAATCCCATATGAGAAATGACGGTTTCTAACATGCGACTGCTATTTGCTAACGTTTGTAATTCATTTAAGGTCTCTTTCGCAGCGTTTTTCATCATCGCATCATAATCAGCACTTGCAATAATTTCTGTTAAAGCAGTCACTTGTTGGGTACGTCCTTCTTCCATGCTTGCACGTAAGGCACTTATTCTCGAAATGACTTCTTGGTCTGACTCATTTGTTTCTTCATCAGACTCTGACCCCTCAGCCATCGCTTCTGTCTCTTCATCAGCTTCTTCTGATTCTGAAGTCTCAGCATCTGCTGCGACACCGGCTTCCTCCTCCTCAGCCTCTACGACATCACCAATGGTGGCCACATCACCAATTGGATTTAACGTGCCAACAATCGGAAATTGTGTTTCTTCTCGCTCACCCATCTGCAAGTATGTTATGGTTAATAAGCCAAATAAAACAAATAATCCTGCTGTTACATAAGTATTTCTTTTCATTTTTCCTCACTCCCAAAATCGATATACCTAAACCTATGAAGCACCTTGTCCCTTTTATGCAGACTTGACAAAACATTACAAAATAAACGATTTCTCAAGCTTAATGAAAGCTCACAACAGGCTTTCCAACCCATAAAGCACAGTCTGCATCCCATCCACCAGTTCAAGCGCCCATAAGACCCCTTCCTCAAAGGAATAACGGTTATTAGATTGATGTGTCAATTCAATTTTTTGGGTTTCATCACTCATGATCACCGTATGCGTCGCCAAAACGCCTGGCAAACGAAATCCGTGAATATCCACTTCTTCTACACGAGCATGACCCAAGGTTGCTTCTGCTAAATAATGCGCTGTTCCTGATGGATTATCATACTTTGATAAATGATGGTACTCATAAATCGCAAAATTTTTAAAGTATTTCCGCCCCATCTGCAAATATTTATGTAACAAGACAATACCAATTGCAAAGTTAGGTGCAATGATCCCACCGGTTTTATGTTCTTCAGCAATCTTTTGTAGCGCTTGAATCTCATCTTGATTAAATCCTGTCGTACCCACAATAATTGGAATCCCTTTTTTTAATAAAAATGTACAAGCCACTTTCGAACATGTAACCCGCGTAAAATCAACAAATAGATCAAAGTCAACTTCATCATACATGGTTTTCGCATCGGAATAAATCGGAATCACACCTGATAAATCTTCTGTTGATGCCATCCCAGCAACCACTTCATAATCAGGATTCACTTCAAATCCTTGCAGTAAAAACTTGCCCATTTTCCCTGTTATGCCACTGAGTGCAATTCTTTTTTTCATGATTAAAGTCCCCCTTAAACCCGACAGCTCTGATTTCTCGTCTGATCATACGCTTCATTTTAATTTCTCACCTTCCCTCTATATTCTTAGCGCTATTTGTGGTAAAATGAAAGGACAACCTAATGGGACAACGTACGAGGTGAAATCAAATTGTCAAGTCACCTTCGTTCAATTTTATTCAAAAGGAGTGCCACTTATGAACGTCAAATTACTTAAACAACTGATCATGATCTTATTTGGAACAAGCATTATGGCTTTTGCCATTGTTAACTTTTCCATTCGCTATGGCTTGGCCGATGGGGGATTCTCTGGCATTAACTTAATTGTTTATCGCCAATTGGGGATCAATGTTTGGATCACCAATTTAATTTTGAATTTTCCTTTCATTCTCATCTTATTTAAAATGTCGGATTTAAAAACAGTTTTAATGACGGTTTATGGCGTCGCTGCGTTAACAGGCATGCTCGCACTGTGGGGAAGAATTGGTCCTGTCTTACCCGATTGGCACAATGACTTATTCCTCGTCATCGTCTGTTATGGGGTCATCATTGGACTTGGTGTCGGTATCGTTGTCAAAGCCAATGGGACAACTGGCGGCTCCGTCTTGGTAAGTAAAATTTTAAATACAAAATGGGATATTCCCATTTCAAAAACACTCTTTCTCTTCGACGTGTGCGTCATCTCACTTTCATTACTTACCGTTTCGCTCACAAGCGCACTCTATACGTTAATCGGACTCTTTATCGCATCTGTCGTCATCTCTAAAGTTCAAGAAGGCGCTCTTTTTGGTTACAAAGTCATGATTATCTCCGACCACTACGAACAAATCAGTGACGCTGTTAAACATGACTTACAGCGTGGCGCCACCATGATCTATGCAATGGGGGCGCACTCAGGGCATGATAAACGTCTTTTAATGGTCGTCATTCAAAAGCGTGAACTGTCAAAACTCAAACAACTGATCAATGACATTGATCCCGCAAGTTTCGTGACTGTCAGTCATACTTACGAAACCCTTGGAGAAGGATTTACTTATGAACAACGCATGCCTTAATACTTAAAAATCCCGCTTCATCAGATGTGATCTGAGAAAGCGAGATTTTACTGTCTTTTAAGTTTCGTTAACTTCATGACATCTTCATAAGCTGGATCAATATAGATGGTTTTACAGGTGTCGTACGTCACAAATCCAAGTGCTGTTCCAGGCACTTTTTTTAAATTTCTAATCTGCGTGTAATCAATGGCGACACTGGATGAATCGCGTCCTTTGGAAAAATAAGCAGCCAAGTTAGCAGCCGCTCTAATTTCAGTCTCTTCTAATGGGTCAACGGATGATCGAACCAGTACATGTGAACCAGGCATTTCTTTGGCATGAAACCACCATTCATGACGCTTCCCTAATTTATGGGTCACATAGTCATTTTGTAAATTATTTTTACCGACGACAAGTTCAATGCCATTTTCTGTCTCGTAACGGTCTACATGAGGCAACGTCCGCTTTTTTATCTTCTTTTCATGACGTTTTTTTAAATAACCACGGGTACGCAATTCTTCTTGAATTTCATAAACATCTTGAATATCAGCAGACACTAAATACGTCATTAACCCTTCGAAATAGTCGATTTCTCGCTCGGCAACTTCAATTTGTACGTTGAGATGTGAAACGGCAGCTTTTGCTTTGTTATACCGTTTGAAGTATTTTTGTGCATTATCAGATGGCGTTAACAAAGGATCGAGTGCGATTTTAATCTCTGCTAAATTTTCATCGTAGAAATTTTGTGTGATCAATATCTGATCTCCGCGATTAAGCCGGTACGCATTGGCTAAAATCAACTCGCCTTTAAGTCGATAGTCATCTGCTTTTTCAGTATTCACCAGTTCAATCGCTAGTTTTTCTAGCTTTTTCACATTTTTACTCAACCATTGCTTAACGAGCATTTCGATATTGCTAAAATGATCTTTAATGCGATCTTTTGTTTCTTTACCGAAATAAAAAGCATCTAGCAAGGTTGCCACGCTGTCATAAGATTTCACGTCACTTTTCAAATGCGTCAAAGGGATTAAATAAAACTGTTCCTTATCTCCACTCATGATGGATGGCTTTGGGTCATCTCTTATTTCTGCCATCACAGTTTGAAACATCGTTAAAAGTGCTTCTGGCGCTTCAGAAGCTGCTCGGTATACGATTTCATTGGCAATTTGTTTCGATAGCCCATTGAAAGTTCGCATGATCCCTGCTGCGAGGGTTGTATCAACGTCTTTGACAAAGGATTCAAAATGAGCCAGTGTTGCTTCATGAGGATCAATTTTCTGGGTTTCAGGTGGCAAAACATAAGTCGCCGATGGCTGAAGGGTTCTATGACGGTTCATCAGAGGTGGCACATGCTTGATACAGTCGATGATTTTTCCTTCTTTTGTGGTTAAAATGAAATTACTATGTTTATTCATCACTTCAAGGTATAAATACTTCGTCACATCGCCACCAAATTCATCCCGCTGTGTGAGGGTCCATTTAATGATTCGATCATGATTGACTTGCTCAATATCGGTCACAATGGTTCCTTCTAAATGCTTACGCATCAACATACAAAACATCGGTGGCTCGTTAGCATGCGCATAATCCAGATGCGTCAATTGGATGCGCGCATAAGTGGGGTGCACCGAAAAAAGTACCTTTTTATTTTGACGTTGCTGACGGATGGTGAAGAGCATTTCGTATTTAGAAAGTTGATAAATCTTCGTAATCCGACCCGTTAAAAGTGCCTTTTGAAGCTCTTGCACCGTCGCTTTCGTAACGCATCCATCAAATGCCATGAGTCATCTCCTCCATTAAATTTTATTTCATGATCGACTTTTTATGAGGTTAAAAAGATGCTTTTCAATCACTTTGACGACTGCTTCTAAATAGTGTTGCTCCAATGCAGTAAATCGGTTGAGTTTGGGACTGTCTATATCTAAGACACCCACGACTTCGCCATTTTTCATCATCGGGATGACGATTTCTGAACGAGAAGCTGCGTCACAAGCAATATGACCTGGAAATTGATGGACATCTGTCACGACAATGGTTTCTTTTTTCTCAACCGTCGTGCCACAAACGCCTTTTCCAACTGGTATTCTGATGCAAGCAGGTTTTCCTTGAAAAGGACCCAGAACAAGCTCATCTTTGTCCATTAAATAGAAGCCCACCCAATTAATGTCGTTGACGTATTCATTAATAATGGCCGATGTATTCGCTAAATTGGCAATGAGATTGGATTCTCCATCTAGAAAAGCTTTAACCGTTTGCACCATGCGTTCATAGTTTTCTTCTGTATGATCTGAAAATTCATATTGTTTCATTGTCGCCTCCTAAAGCAAACCCGTTTGACCTGACTGATCTGCTTCAATTCCCAAGTCATCATCACCTAACACATAAGCAGTTACTGCGCGCCTGGTTGTTGGCAAAAGAAGTGTTCCTTGCTTTGCTCGTTTTGATAAGTCCAGACTATTCTTTTTCAACTTCTTTATTTTGCCATTGTCCATCAACAGATGGACTTCATCTTTTGGTCTGCACAAAACAGCTTTAACCACTTGATCATCAACATCTAATGTAATGGCTTTAACACCTTTGGTTTTTGTTCCAGACGGCGTAATGTCTGCTTTTAGATATTTTAAACCCACGCCTTTTTCAGTGATCATCAGTACTTGATCATCTTTATAACTCACTTCTGATTTTTCAACATTGACAACGACATCATCCCCTGTTACGGCCATGGCGGTCATTTTCTTCGTAAAGCGTGCCGCTTCAAAATCAGCAAGTGACGTTCGTTTGATCATCCCATTAGCAGTTGCGAGCAAGAATTCATGGTCTGATTGAAAGCTATCCACAATAAAAGCAGCTAAAATTTTATCAGACGAGTCTAAGTTCAACAAGCTCGATAAATGTGCGCCGATATCTTTCCACTTAATATCGGGTAATTTATGAATAGGCAGCAAGACATAATGGCCTGATTGCGTGAATGCCAATACTTTATTAAGGGTGTTAGATTGGAACTTCCCAATCAACACATCCCCTTCTTTCATCATCGGATCACTTACTTTTGATGCCACATACGAGCGCAAACTGGTCCGTTTCACATAGCCATCACGGGTTACTGCAATCATCACATCTTCTTTTTGAATCAGTGCCGCATCATCAATTTTAATCTCTTCGATTTGATCTTGTATGATCGTCTGCCTAGCAGTCGTAAACTGTTTTTTTATCGCTTTTAATTCACGTTCAATTTGATCGATTAATAACTTTTCACTGCCAAGAATTTTCATCAACTGTGCAATTAACGTCGTTAACTGCGCATCTTCAGCTTGCAATGCGGTAATGTCCGTATTAGATAATCGGTATAACTGTAACGTCACAATGGCTTCCACTTGTTCTTCAGTGAAATCAAACTTAGCCATTAAATTTTTCTTAGAATCAGCTTTGTCCTGTGACGCACGAATGATCTCAACCACTTCATCAATGACTGAAACCATCCGAATCAACCCTGCAACAATGTGTTGACGTTTCTTAGCACGCCTCAAATCAAAATTGGTTCGATTGGTCACCACATTTTTTTGATGAGAAATATAGGCTTCGACCAACATCGGTAAACTCATTAAAACCGGTCGTTTATTGTGAATCGCTACCATATTGATGCTGTAAGACACTTGCAAATCTGTCGTCTTTAACAAGTATTTCAAAACCGTTTCTGCATGGGTATCTTTTTTTAATTCAATGACAATTCGTAACTCGTTTCGATCCGTTTCATCACGTACTTCTGCAATACCAGGTGCTTTTTTATCAATGCGAAGCTCATCAATTTTTTTAACCAAATTGGCTTTATTCACTTCATACGGAATCTCTGTGACCACAATTTGCTGACGACCACCATTGATGGCTTCAATGGCTGTTTTAGATCTGATAATGATCCGACCTTTACCGGTTCGATAAGCTTTTTCAATTTCAGCTTTGCCTTGAATAATCGCCCCTGTTGGAAAATCAGGCCCTTTAATATGCGTTAACAAATGAGATAACTTATATTTAGGATGGTTCATCGCATAAATAACGGCATCAATGACTTCTTCTAAGTTGTGAGGTGGAATATCAGTGGCATAGCCTGCTGAAATACCTGTTGCACCGTTAATGAGTAAATTAGGGAAAAATGCAGGTAGCACAGTCGGTTCTTTAATGGTATCATCAAAATTGGGGATATGTTCAACCAAGTCTTTGTCAATGTCTTTTAACAATTGGGAAGCTAATTCCGATAAACGCGCTTCGGTGTAACGCATGGATGCAGCAGGATCACCATCAATACTCCCATTATTGCCATGCATGTCAATGAGTCTTTCTTTAAGTTTAAAATCTTGACTCATGCGCACCATGGCTTCATAAATGGATGAATCGCCATGAGGATGCAAATTACCCATCACATTCCCAACAGTCTTTGCTGATTTGCGATACGCTTTTTCGAAAGTGTTTCCATCTTTATACATCGTATATAAAATACGACGTTGCACAGGTTTTAAACCGTCACGCGCATCTGGCAATGCCCGCTCTTGAATGATATACTTGGAATAACGCCCGAAACGTTCTCCCATAATATCTTCTAATCTCATTTTTTGAATATTTTCACTCATTATTCATCGTTCCTTTTACAGGTGTTTGATCTTTGGTTCAAAGGTTGGAAAAGGAAGGGTTCATTCGCCTTCTCTTCGTAACGGAGGTCGACGCCTATCCAGCCTTTCCCGTTCCAACGGATTTCTGTTCTCATCAACGCGTTGACGTGCTTCAAGCAGCTCCAAAAGCTGTTGCTGCATCTGCTTTCTTGTGGTTACGTCTGTTAGCTGGTAATGCATCTCTATCGTTAAGACAGCTGTTTCCTTTGGTTGCAAAGTCGTAAATGTCACATGCCAAAACAAAAAGGTTTGATCATCCGATGCTTCGACCCTTTCATCTCCATTTTCATCTACTTCCAAAACAACAATCTGATCGAAGTGTTCTTCTAACGCTTCACGATCATCACTAGCCAGCCAATTTAAAATCGCTTCTTCTGATGTCCGATCTAAATGGTACAAGGCTTCGATTTTGTCATTATGACTGACATCGACCCAATGAAAAGCCATGATCACTGTTTCTTCATCTTGAGCATCGATGGCAGGCCCTGTACCAACATGTCGACCGACCAGTCCGTATTGATGGATCTGCGCATTTAACCCGGTATCAAAAGGTGCATGATCTTGATGAAATTGCCACGTAATGTCTGCTTCCTCTGCCCATTGGACCAGTTCATACCAGTGATGATACCCTGCATCTATTCGTGCTTGAATAAGTTGCCAAACAGCACGCTGATCAGCAGTCAAGCCCTCTTGGGTTAAACTCAGCATGATGCCTACTGTCACACACATCCCCCATAAAAATAGTCGCTTAAATTTCTTCATGTTTTCACCCTTTTCGACAACATATTCTTTCAAATTTCGTGTCAGCTTCATGGTAAAAATCAACTCATTTTAATTAACGCTAGATTTCATAATCATCTTCCATCGTAAAGTCGACATTCTGTTCGATCCAATCACGGCGTGGCTCTACTTTATCTCCCATCAGCGTCGTGACGCGATGGTCAGCATCAGCTGCATCTTCAATGGCAACTTGAATTAACGTTCTCGTCTTTGGATTCATCGTCGTATCCCATAACTGATCAGCATTCATTTCACCAAGTCCTTTATACCGCTGAATCATATAAGGTTTTTTTACTTTTTCAAGAATCCTTGCGAGTTCCTCATCTGTCCAAGCGTAATGAATCACTGCTTTCTTTCCTTGTCCTTTCGACACTTTGTACAACGGTGGTAGTGCAATATAAACTTTTCCAGCTTCGATGAGCTCTCGCATGTATCTAAAAAAGAAGGTTAAAAGTAACACTTGAATGTGGGCACCATCTGTATCTGCATCAGTCATAATAATGACTTTATCATAATTGACATCACTCGGATCGAAGTTAAAGCCGAATCCAGCACCGATGGTATGAATCATCGTGTTAATTTCTTCGTTTTTAAAAATATCATCAAGTCTTGCTTTCTCTGTATTAATGACTTTACCACGAAGTGGCAAAATAGCTTGAAATTTACGGTCACGTCCTAACTTTGCTGACCCGCCTGCTGAATCACCTTCGACAAGAAATAGCTCATTCTTCTTTGAATTTTTCGTTTGTGCAGGTGTTAACTTTCCTGATAAGTTGGTTTCTTTTTTCTTTTTCGACTTGCCATTTCGGGCATCTTCTCGTGCTTTTCTTGCGGCTTCCCTTGCTTGAGAAGCTTTAACTGCTTTTTTAACCAGTTCTGTGGCAAGCGCTCGGTTTTCTTCAAAGAAAAAACTTAGCTTCTCAGCAAGCACTGCATCAACAGCGCTTCGTGCATCAGGCGTCCCTAATTTAGATTTTGTTTGACTCTCAAATTGCAACAAATGCTCAGGAACAAGAATTGAAATAATGGCTGATAATCCTTCTCTAATGTCGACCCCTTCAAGGTTTTTATCTTTTTCTTTAATCAAAGCTGCCTTTCGAGCAAATTCATTAAAAACACGCGTCATGACAGTCTTCGTTCCTGTTTCATGCGTACCCCCGTCTCTCGTGCGAACATTGTTAACAAAAGATAGCATGTTTTCTGAATAACTAGACGTATAAGCAAAAGCAAAGTTCACTTCAATTTCATGACTTTCACCATTAAAATAAACAACATCATGTAACGCAGCTTTACCTTCGTTTAAAAAGTCGACAAAAGCTTTCAACCCTTCTTCAAAGTAGAACGTTTCCTCTTTATCTCGACGTGCATCCGTCAGTTTAATTTTAAGTCCTTTTGTCAAAAAAGCTGATTCTCTCAAACGTTCTTTTAATGTCGTAAAGGAGTAAACAGTCGAAGAAAAAATGCCGGCACTTGGTTTAAACGTGACTTGCGTTCCTGTTTCTTTCGTTTTTCCAACTTCTTTTAATGGACTGACATGCTCACCTCCATTTTCAAATACTTGTACATACTTGCGATTTTCTCGATGAATTTCAATTTCGACGCGATCAGATAAGGCATTGACGACTGAAGCACCTACGCCGTGAAGCCCACCTGATGTTTTGTAGCCACCATCTCCAAACTTTCCACCTGCATGAAGCACGGTAAAGATAACCTCGGGTGTATGCTTTCCTGAGGTGTGTAAGCCTGTTGGGATTCCACGTCCAAAATCCCGTACTGTAATGCTATTGTCTGTATTGATCGTCACGTGGATTTCTTCACCATATCCGGCTAATACTTCATCAATTGCATTGTCCACAATCTCATAAACAAGATGATGTAAACCCCGTGCATCAGTTGACCCAATATACATGCCAGGTCTTTTCCGGACAGCTTCTAAACCTTCTAGTACTTTAATTGAATCTTCCGTGTAATTTAAATTTTGCTCTGCCATTCTAAAAAACTCCTTGTTCCCATGCACTTCTTTTATAACGCATTAAAATACATAAAGGACATTGTACCACAAATTCTCTTTCTGTTAAAGAGCTTAATGGACTTTGCTTTTATTTTATTACAAAAATAGTATTTTAGTCCTCTCTTTATCAGATTAAAAAAAGAAATGATTGAAAATAAATCGCAACTGGTCACATGGTAAAAGCCAAAAAAAGAAATTATCAACACATGAGCGTGTGATAATCTCTCAAGTTTAGTCAGCCAGTCATTTCTGATCACGCTGCGTCGCAAAAGAAGCCTTTACGTTTTAAGTCAGTAGCTTCTTGCCACTCCTACGTCGCAAAAGAAGCCTTGACAAGGCAATCGTAATCCACTTGTACGCTTCCTCCGGGCGCTACAAGCGGAACTCGTTGCCTTTACATCGATAGGATATCTTTTTCTTTTTCAGAAGCAAGGGTATCAACCAACTTGACAAAGTCATCTGTCATTTTTTGAACGTCATCTTCATAGCTTTTGACATCATCTTCTGTAATTTCTTTTGCTTTTTCAGCTTTTTTAATCATGTCATTGGCATCACGACGCACATTGCGAATCGCAACTTTACAGTCTTCAGCAAACCCTTTAACTTTTTTCGCCAAATCTTTACGTGATTCTTCAGTTAAAGCAGGGACATTTAATCGGATCACTTCACCATCATTATTCGGCGTAAGTCCAATATTTGCTGCGTTAATCGCTTTTTCAATGTCACCTAGAATCGACTTGTCATAAGGCTTGATCATCAACTGCTTAGCTTCAGGGACAGAAACCTGCGACGTCTGATCAATGGGCGTCGGCGCCCCATAATAGTCAACCGTAATCCCATCAATCAGGGCCACGCTCGCACGCCCTGTTCTAAGTTTACTCAATTCCCTTTTATAAGCATCAATTGATTTGTCCATTCTTCCTTTGATATCATCTAAATTAATCATCCTTCATTACCTCCTTTATTTGTATCCGGTCAGTCGCTTTTTTACCACCCCTGCGTATTAGAAAAAGCCTTTATCTCCCACTTACAATGGTACCGATTTTTTCACCCGCAACTGCTTTTTTAATGTTCCCCGGCTCATTCATACTAAAGACCATTAAATCAATGTCATTATCCATGCATAAAGAAGCGGCTGTGGAATCCATCACTTGAAGACCTTTATTTAACATTTCTAAATAGGTTAAAGTCTCGTAGCGTTTTGCGTTCACATTAACACGTGGATCATCATTATAAACACCGTCCACACCATTTTTCGCCATTAAAATGGCATCTGCGTTAATTTCAGCTGCTCTCAATGATGCTGTCGTATCTGTCGAAAAATAAGGATTCCCAGTGCCACCACCGAAAATAACAATGCGTTTCTTTTCTAAATGTCGAATCGCACGACGGCGAATATAAGGCTCTGCCACCTGGTTCATATGAATGGAGGTTTGTGTACGCGAATCAACACCACAAGCGTCTAATGCATTTTGAAGTGCCAAAGCATTCATCACGGTCGCTAACATCCCCATATAATCAGCACTTGAACGCTCCATTCCCATTTCACTGGCTGTTTTACCACGCCAAATATTGCCACCGCCAACAATGATGGCAATTTCTACACCTGTTGCATGCGCTTCTTTAATTTCAGCTGCAATTTTCGCTACTTTTTCAGCATCAATACCAAATCCACTGACGCCTGCCAAAGCTTCTCCACTTAATTTTAAAATAATGCGATTATACGTTGACTTCATTCATACTCTCCTCCAAAATGAATACTTGAAATAAAGGACACAGCAGGTGTGTGTCCTTATTAAGTAGTATATCCATTATCCATTAACTTGGCTCATGACTTCTGAAGCAAAATCAACAGCTACTTTTTCAATGCCATCTCCAACTTCAACACGTGAAAATGTCACAACCGTGGCAGCAATACTCTCCAAGTACTTTTCAACGGTTTTGCTGTCATCAATGATGTAGCTTTGAGAAAGAAGGGCATAAGTTTGATCAACTTCCGTATTATCTTTAACAAATTTATCTAATTGACCTGGAATGATTTTATCCCAGATTTTCTCAGGTTTCCCTTGTGCTTTAAGTTCTGTTTCTAAACGGGTTTTCACATCAGCCATAACAGCATCTGTTAATTGACGTTTTGAAGCAAATTCAGGTACGCGTAACAACGCCTTCCCTGTACGTTTACGATCTTCATTTTCGATTTCAATGCGCGCACGTAAAGCAACCACTTCTTCTTCAATAAATTTAACATCTAAATCTGTATATGAAAGTACCGTCGGCTTCATGGCTGCAATGTGCATGGCAACATCTTTTGCCACTTGCTCAGAACCATTTTCAACAACAGTTACAACTGAAATTCGACTCCCAGCATGCTTGTAAGCACCGAAGACTTGTGTATCCGTCTTTTCAAGAATTTGAAAACGACGCAACTCAATTTTCTCACCGATCACAGCAGTCGCTTCGATTAATGTTTCTGCTAACGGTTTCCCAGATGCTGTTGTTAAAGCCAAAGCCGCTTCTAAATCCGCTGGCTTATTTTCACCAATCAATTTCGCTGTTTCAGTGACCAAGTTAACAAATTGCTCATTTTTAGCGACAAAATCTGTCTCAGAGTTGATTTCGATAATGGTCGCAAAGTTACCATCGACATAAATGTCAGTTAATCCTTCAGCGGCAATACGATCAGCTTTTTTTGCTGCATTTGCCATCCCTTTTTCACGTAAAAGTGCGATTGCTTTTTCTATGTCACCATCAGTTTCAACCAATGCTTTTTTACAATCCATCATCCCTGCGCCTGTTTTTTCGCGCAATTCTTTTACCATTCCAGCTGTTACTGCCATTTGATACACATCCTTTTTTCGAATAAAATACCTTTTAACCACGAGATGAGGTCCCTAGGAGAAAAGGTATTTCGTTTATCTTCATTCTGCTTTACTGGGTGATTATTCTGCTACTTCTAAAGTAATTTCAGCCGCTTCTTCAACTTCAGCACCTTCATTTGCTTCAATAATACCGTCAACCATCTTACCAACAATGAGACGCACTGCACGAATCGCATCATCATTAGCAGGAATGATGTAATCCACATCATCAGGGTCACAGTTCGTATCAACAATTCCAAACACTGGAATGTGTAATTTACGCGCTTCAGCAATGGCGATTTTTTCTTTACGTGGGTCGACCACAAAAATTGCCGATGGCAATTCTTTCATTTCACGAATACCGCCTAAAAATTTATTTAATTTTTCAAATTCTTTGCGTAGTTCTAAAACTTCTTTTTTCGGAAGGACTTCAAAAACACCGTCCGCTTCCATTTTTTCAATTTCTTCCATGCGCTTAATTCGTTTTTGAATCGTATTAAAGTTCGTTAAAGTACCACCTAACCAACGCTTATTCACCCAATACTGTCCACCACGAGTGGCTTCTTCTCTCACAGCTTCTTGTGCTTGTTTTTTCGTTCCAACAAACAACACTTTTCCACCATTTCCAGAAACTTCTTGGATGCTTTTATACGTATCATCGATCATACGAGACGTCTTTTGTAAGTCAATAATGTAAATCCCATTTCTTGACGTGTAAATATACTTCTTCATTTTTGGGTTCCAACGACGAGTTTGATGCCCGAAGTGAACGCCCGCTTCTAACAATTGTTTCATTGAAATAACAGCCATTGTTATTTCCTCCTTTTGTTTTTCTTCCATATATCTCAAAACGTTCATATCCATTTAGGTAAAACCCTAAACACTCGGACGCCCGCTCAATATATGTGAATTATTTTGGACCAGTAGGTATTCTACCACAAAGGAGACTCCCGATGCAATAGTTTTTTTACATTTTCATCATGTAAACGCATTAATATTGTTGGTTCACGCTTATCATGCGTTAAGTATTTGCTTCGACCCTAAAAAAGAACAAAAAAGATAGTCATCAAAGCTCAACACTTTAACGACTATCCAACATTTACGAACGGGTATCTCGCCGCATCAGATTTTCCATTTGCCAATGTTCATCAGGATGTCCCAACCAATTTGAAAAATCTTGCTTTGTCAAGTCATTGAACTTACCCGAATGAGTCTCATTTTTATTCAAGATCGCACCTACTCACTTTCTTATTTTACTTTTCTAGTATGTCCCACTTATTGATAAATATTTGCAAAGCATTGAATAAACGTTAGGGATTAAGCCCTCTTGTCATTCCATATTAGATCGCTAGTTGGGAGGTGAGATTACTTTCTAAATGTGGGATCATCATTTAACCCGAGTAGATAATCTGCTGAAATGTCGAGTTGGATGCATAATCTCGCAATGACCTCCGCTGTAGGGTTACTATGATCTGATTCATAAAATTGTAATCCGCTTAATGAAATTTCGCTTCTTTTTGCTAATTCTGCTTGAGAAAGATTTCTTTCTAATCTAGTAGCTTTTAGTCTACTGGCTAATATTTGCATGAAAACACCTCTAAAAATTATTATTTTTTATAACATTAGTTTGTATATTTTGCTTCATTAAAATACCAAAAACATCTACCAATTGAAGAATTGCTATTTAGAACTGTTCCCATCTGGTAAACTCATTTGTGCTAAGTTAAAGTCTGAATCATATTCAAGGATGATGCTATCTCCTTTTACATTGGTAACTGTCTCTACAAGCTTGTTGGCTGAACCTGCTTATTCAAATCTATTTTCTATCGGTGGATCATGTTCCCAAATAATGATTTCAATACCATACTCATTTAAAAGTTCATCTTCTAAGAGAGTGAGTCTACTACTAGGAATTGTACTATCATTTAGGCTAACTCGGCGTATCAGGTTTCTAGTAGGGGATAGATATCTCTCTCCCATCAAATATCTAGGAATTAAATATCTAGGGACGTCTATAAATATCCTTTCAGATTCATCCCTAAACAGTTCAATTACCCCATCATTACCACTTTCAAAATGGCTAGTCCATTTATTAAAATGCCCTGCTCCAGCATCCCATCCCGTACCACCATGTTCAACAATTAAAGTATCTTCTGCTATGAACCTTTCTCCATCAATTTCGTAAACTAACCTAAAGTTAAACTCACCTCGCGTAATTGCTGGTCTTGGTGCTCTAGGTCCAAGGAAGAATGCACTAAAAATCCTAATACCTACCCAGATTAATAAAACTATAAGCCCTATGATAATTAAGATTTTCAATCCTCTCGACATCTATTTCCCTCCTATGGGCAAGCATTATCAAATTCTAAGTGATCAAGCCCTGACAAACCAAACCTTTCTCTAATATAATCTAAATCTATCCACGTTTCTCGTTCAATACTATATTTTAAATACAATGCCACTATCATTGCCGCCATTCCATGTCTTTCTCCCCTTCCCATTTCGGGACTTGGTGATCGAAGCCTTCTCAACCAACCTGGATTATCTGCATACCATCCTTGAAGAAAATTCAATATCTCACCCTCAATGATGTAGGTAATCATAGTACCACCATAATTCGCAATATCATCCGCTGAAATCCCATATTGCCTAAGACCTCTTTGATGACTATCTGCAGGGTTAAACAATATCGCGTTCATTCCTGTTGCCCATGCATTGGCTCTTGCCTCAGCACCACCTTTTGAATGTCCAATCATTGTAACTTCAATACCAGGGCGAGCTTCTACAAATTGCCTTGCGAATCTTACTGAATCTCTTGTATCGAGAGATTGTCCACCTATTCCTTGACGGACATTGTCTATCCAATTGTACCATGTATTTGTTCCTTGATTAACTAAGGCATATTCAATCATTCCATCATCATGTGTGTAACGGAATACACCCATGACTAAGCCTCTAACACTAAGGTTTCTAGTAAACCAATTATTGGTATTTCTGTGAATATAAGTCAATTCCCATCCGTTTACTACACTTCGATATTCTTCCTCAGCGGTCATTGTCCCATTTCGATCATAAATATAATCTGCCATTCTTGCCGCATCATATGAAGAGGGCATCAGTCCATCTAAATCAACTAAATTCAGCGGGTCATTCCAACAATAAGTATACTGATTTAGTGTATAAGGGGCTTCCTTAAAGCCCTTAACCAAATCTTGTGAAATAAATCTACCAGTTTCTGGATTGTATTGTCTTTGTTGAGCAAAGTAGGAAGAACTTGATTCCTCCCATCGATAACCCGTGAAGCCAAAGGGTTGGTTTGACGTTTCATGTAATCCATTCCCAAATTCATCAAATAGGTAAGCTTCATCTCCAAATCGAACAGGTGAGCCAAGCTCATCTAGTAAATAAGATTCATCCACTCCGTTAGATGTCGACCCTAGTATCCCAAATTCATAAGTAAAGCTTGTTGATCTGCCATTTTCACTTCTTTGAAGAAGGTTGTGGTAGCTTGCCGTTAAATCTAATACATCATCAATCTGCTTCATCGGGTTCAAGTCCATATCACCAATGGTCTGTCCTGTTCGATGACCAAGCCCGTTGTATTGATAAA
>WRKJ01000081.1 GCA_009778135.1 Defluviitaleaceae bacterium | reverse complement strand
TAATTTTCATAGCGACACCCCATTTCAAAATTTCTGGACGAGAAAATCCTCCTTTCATTTTGATGTGATGTTCGCTACCGCCTTTTCACTTTCTGCTTCCATTATTATACATGAATATGGCCAATGTTTCAAGAATTTTCGAGCTTTTGTGACATTGGTTTTTTCTCAAGTTTGGCATTTGAATATTTACAAATCAGTAGATCATGATATAATTGTCATACAGAACTTTCTCTGAAATGGATGTGATGAAAATGATATTGAAAATACGAAAATATAGAAGGTTTGACATATTGTATCTACCTTTTTCAGTTGCAAGACTGTCTGTAGGGTTGCAAATGGCTTTAGCATTCTTTCAGGCTATTATTTCAACAACTGTAACCGCACTTACTACCGCACTTTTTATAGATACTGCTATCTCTATATTTGAAGGTGAAGCTTTAGTTGGTGCAATTTACTTACCTCTAGGAATATTGATATTCATTATTTTTGTAAATAGTGTATTAAGCAATTTACCAACTTTGATCAGCTTAAAAATCGAATTTGCAATAGAACGTCATTTTGCACCTGAGATTTTGACTGTGCGTGCAAATCTTGCTTATAAACATATTGAAGATGCCGATAGTTGGGATTTAGTTGAACGTGTGTCAGAAAATTTCAAAGATAACCTTCAAGCTGGTATTCGCGCCTATGAAATAATAATTCGTAGCGTTGTTGCTATTACTTCTGTTTTGGGCTTAATTTTAGTGCACGTTTGGTGGGCAGTACCGATTATTGTTGCTTTTAGTATACCGTTATTTTGGATTGCCCTTTATGCAGGACAGAAAAATTATAATGCTGAGGTGCAAACCCGAAAATACGAGCGACGTTATAGCTATTATTCCGATGAAGTATTGACCAATCGAGAATCCGTTGAGGAGCGTACACTTTTTGGCTATACAGATGATGTTGTAAAGCGTTATAGTGAACAATTTGAAATTGCTCGAAAAATACAATTACGTGCTTATCTCAAAACATATATAGCTATGAAATCTGTTAGCATTTCTATGGCTTTGATTGCCCTTTTGATTGCTTTTACCCTTATAAATCCTGTTATTACAGGTAATTTAAGCCCTGGTATGTTCATGGGAATCATTACGTCTGTTTTTGCAATGATATCGACACTTGGATGGTCACTGCAAGACGCAGCTAAAAATCTCTCTAAATCTAGGGAATTTATGAATGATTTGACGGAATTTACAAATTTAAGTCGTACAAAAGGTGCGACAGACTTGCCAGATAAACAGCCTTTGGTATTTGAAAGCCTGGAGTTTCGTAATGTTTATTTTAAGTATCCGACCGAAGAGAATCCAATTCTCAATGGTTTGTCATTTTCCCTAGAATCAGGAAAACATTATGCTTTTGTTGGTGTAAATGGTGCAGGTAAAACCACCATAACAAAACTGCTAACAGGCCTTTATGATGAGTATGAAGGTGAAATACTCATAAACAATAAAGAACTACGTACTTATCCTGCAAGCACCTTAAAAGCTCTATTTTCAGTAGTATATCAAGATTTTTCCCGTTATCAGATTTCTATGGCAGATAATATCGCTGTTGGAAATTCTGCAAAGGTTATTGATGAGCAGCAGATTTATGACATTGTAACTCGTGTAGGATTGACTGATGTTGTTGATAAACTGTCAAATGGCATAAAAACTCCACTAGGAAAAACCCTTGAAGGTGGTGTAGATATTTCTGGAGGGCAGTGGCAAAAAGTAGCAATTGCTCGCTCACTCTTAAGTCAGGCACCGATTAAAATTTTAGATGAACCAACAGCAGCATTGGATCCTATTGCTGAAAGTCAAATTTATCAAGAATTTGAAAACCTTATGCAAGGAAAAACGACAATTTTTATCAGTCATCGCTTAGGCTCTACCAAGCTTGCTGATGAAATTTTAGTCATAGATGAAGGTAAAATTTTCGAAAATGGCAATCATGATGAATTAATGAGAAAGAAAGGGATTTATGCTCAGATGTTTGAAGTTCAAAGGAAGTGGTATGAATGAAAAATGGGCGAAAATACAGCACTTTGAAACTTATTTGGCGTGCTTGTTTACAGTATACAAAAACGTCGAAAACATGGGGGATGCTTGAACAGAGTATCGCTATAGCTGATGCCCTCTCACTGACATTCATTATAATTGCTACCCAAATTTTATTTGATGTTATTACGCAAGCAAGTGAAGGAGCGTTTAATTTTTGGCAAGTTGCCACTCCTCTGGGGATGTTAGCAATATTGACAATAATAGAGCAAATTCTATCCGGAGCAGAGGGGTTCCTCTTTGGTGAAGTTTCATATAAAAATATGGGTCAGTATATGGAAGAATTTCAGCTAAAGTTAAGTCGTCTTCCTGCTAAAGAATTTGAAAACACAGATTTTCTGGATCGTGTAAATAGAGCAAAAGGATTCATAGAATATGAAGATTTAGGACATTTCACTTTTGTTTGTTTTCGAATGTTTACTTATTATATGGTATTTTTTGTATCAATTGGAGCATATCTATTTTGGCTTTCCCCCATGTTACCTTTAATTATTTTAATTGCATTTATTCCATCAATTTTAGGACAAATGATGCAAGTTAAAATATTTGAAAAGTTAGAAGAAGAAAATGCCCCAGTGCGTCGGCAAAATGATTATTACCAAAAGACAATCATTGATAGAGAATATTTTAAAGAAACTCGCTTGCTAGGTAGCTTTCATTTTTTTTATCGCCTTTTTTCAGAAACTTTACTAATGGTAACACAAAAGACATACCAAGCAGAGCGCAAAGCATTTATGTTTAGAATTTTACTAAATATTGCATCATTTATAGGTCTTACAGCATCTGTTTTTATGCTTTTTAATGCTATTTTGGAAGGAGATATCAGTGTTGGAGCCTTTGCAGCAGTTTTCGCATCTTTAACACAACTTTTTTCGATTATGGATGAAATTGTATCAAGGCATCTTAGTGGTGGAAGTGAACAATTGGGGCAGCTACGAAATTATTATCATCTAATGGATATGGAAGAAGTAGGTGGTGAAAATGGAGTTCCCGATTTTACCAAAGGGATTGTGGCTAACGGTGTGAGTTTTACATATCCAGGGCGAGATGAGCCAGCTATAAAGGAAATGATGCTCAGAATTAAAAATCAAGAAACAATTGCTATTGTAGGAGAAAATGGTGCAGGTAAATCTACATTAGTTCGTCTATTGATGGGGATTTACCTCCCTGATGATGGCGAAGTTAGAATAGGAGATTTGGATAGTAAAAAAACGCACCCTCGTGTACTTTTTGGGAGTATTTCTGGGGTATTCCAGTGTTATCAACGTTATAAAATGACTCTGGCAGAAAATGTGGCAATAAGCGATACGACAACCCCACCAAATATAGAGAATATCAGTAAATCCTTATCCGCATCTGAATTTAACGAAGATGTTGCTACTCTTGATACGATGCTATCTCCTGAATTTGATGGCATTGACCTTTCAGGTGGGCAATGGCAACGGCTGGCAATAGCCCGCGGATTTTATCGTACAAATAATTTTATCGTGCTTGATGAGCCTACCTCCGCTATTGATCCCATTGAAGAAGAGAGGGTTTACAACCACTTTAAACGCCTATCTAAAAATAAATGCGCAATTATAGTAACTCATCGTCTCGGTTCTGCAAAACTAGCAGATCGTATTATAGTTATGGAGAACGGCAAAATTACAGACATAGGCACTCACAAAGAATTGATTGATCGTAAGGGTAAATACGCTGATATGTGGAAATCACAGATGGCATGGTATGATAACAGAATGTAGACTTATTCATAGTTGCTCATGATATTAACCAGATTGATCTGATATAAAGCATGAAAATTAACGCAAAATGGTTGACAAATCAGCTTTTTAGTGTTATGATATGAGGTATCAGACAATTAAATTGTGGAAAGAAGAAACCCATTTCTCACCTGATTGACAAATAGGTCGATAGGTTAATGTCACTAGATGTTAGTTCTCGGTAAAAATGAACTGTTAGAACGCAAAATAATACATTTTAGATGATGATTTTTTAACACGGGTGACTTTTAGCATACGTGTTTTCTTTTTGTGCATAAATTTGTGTGAAATTTAAATGGAGGTGAATGGCTATAAACAGACGTGGAAATACAAAACCGCCACAGCGTGATACAACGCCAATCAATGAGAAGATTCGTGCTCATGAAATGCTCGTTGTTGGGCCCAACAAGGAGCAACTTGGTTTAATGAAAAGAACCCGTGCATTAGACTTAGCTGCAGAGAAAAATATGGATTTGGTGTGTGTAGCACCTCAAGCAGATCCAGTTGTGTGTCGTATTATGGACTATGGTCGATACAAATACGAAAAACAACGCCATGAGCGTGAATCACGCAAAAAACAAGTAACGGTATCGCTTAAAGAAGTCAGACTTTCGGCGAATATTGAAGATCATGACTTCAATACAAAGTTGAAAAATGCGAGAAAGTTCTTGGAAAAAGGCGATAAAGTTAAAGCAAGTGTGCGATTTAGAGGTCGTGAAATTGCCAATACGAAGTTTGGACATGCGGTATTAAAAAGATTCGCAGATGAATGTGAAGATCTTGCAGATGTTGAATCAATGCCTAAAATGGACGGTCGTCAAATGTTTTTAACATTAGCACCAAAAAAGAAGTAACAGATACAAGACAATAAATACAACTAGAGGTGAACAAAAAGATGCCTAAAATGAAATCACACCGTGGAGCAGCTAAAAGATTTAAAAGAACTGGTTCAGGGAAATTAAAAAGACATCAAGCATATACGAGCCATTTAGCTCAAAACAAAACAACGAAACAAAAGAAACATTTATCTAAATCTAAACTGGTATCTAACGGAGACTACAAGCGTATCAAATCTTTGATTTATAACTTGAAGTAATAAATAAAACACATTTAAAGATGACATTTGGAAGTCACCCGAGACTTTCAAGTACTAGGAGTTGAAACACAATGGCAAGAGTAAAAGGTGGCACCGTTGCCCGTAAGCGCCGTAAAAAAATATTAAAACTAGCTAAAGGTTACTATGGTTCAAAGCACCGTTTATATAAAACGGCAAATGAACAAGTGATGAAATCTTTACAGTATGCATATCGTGACAGACGTCAAAGAAAGCGTGACTTCCGTAAGTTATGGATTACAAGAATTAATGCGGCAGTGCGTATGCATGATTTATCGTATAGCAAATTTATGCATGGCTTAAAATTAGCTGAAATTGACATGAATCGTAAAATGTTAGCTCAAATTGCAATTAGTGATGCAAAAGCATTTGCTCAAATTGTAGAACAAGCAAAAGCGCAACTAGCGAAGTAGTTTAAATATAGCATTGGAAGTACCTTGATTGGGTGCTTTTTTGCTTGGATAAAAAATGGTAAAACCACCATACTAAGAAGAAAAGTAAAAGGTGGAATAGACATGTCATTGAAGTGTCAAAGTTTTGACTGTATTTATAATGATCAAGAAGGGGATTGTTTTGCACAAGTCGTTAAAATAAGTGGTGGACATGCGATAACGACGACGGGAACGATGTGCAGTAGTTTTTTAGCAGAAGGTGAGTTTGTGCGTTTTGAAATTGCCAATGAATTTATGAATGAGTATCGCATGGTGTCAGACACAAGTAACATTAAATGTGGTGCTAGCAATTGTCGATATAATGCAAATGCAATCTGTACTGCCAATGAAGTGATCATTAATGACACAGATGCAAGTTGTGAAACCTTTGAAACATAGTTTGTGCCTCTGGTAAGAAGTGTTGTGTGAGTTGGAGAACTGTAGCGTTTTTGTGCAAAGAAGATGTTAAGCTATTGCTTGAAAGAAGCGATAGCTTTTCCAATTGAATCACATGCAATCTGCACTAGCATGAGTCGAATTTTTGTTAAAGAATGGTATAATGATTTGCAGGTGTTGTGTCAAGATAAGAAAAAACGGGTGCGTGGATTTGACTATGAGCTTTATATGCGGTGAGATCAACGCATTGATTTTAAAATAGCAGCTCATATCTTGTCTACTTATTGACAAAGCGATATTTTTTGGATAAAATATTAACCATTGGGAAATGACCATGATTACGTAACAGATAAGTCATGTCTTGTAAAGGCCAGCTCATTGTAAAGTCAAGTTGTTAAGGTTGTAAAAGAAAGAAGGTTTTAAAGGCTATGTTGAAAGTTTTTAAGTATTTAGATAAGAAATATTGGCTGTTTGTATCCATTGGGATTGCGTTTATCTTAGTGGCTGTCTGGTTAGAACTTAGAATTCCAGGCTACATGCGTGAGATTACCCTGTTGGTGCAAACGCCTGGAACAGAGGTTTCTGAAATTTGGGTGCAAGGATTTTGGATGCTTGGTACTGCATTTGCTGCCATGTTGGCAACAGTTGTTGTTGGTTATTTTGCGGGTCGTGTGGCAGCTGGTTTTGGGCGTGATTTACGCGTTAACGTCTTTGGAAAAGTACTGAGCTTTAGTATGGCGGAAGTGAATCAATTTTCTGTGCCTAGTTTGATTACGCGCGGTACCAACGATGTTTCCACTGTTGAACAAATCATTACCATCGGATTTTTAACCCTCGTTCGTGCACCCATTATGGCAGTTTGGGCAACCATTCGAATTTTTGATCAAGGGCTAGACTGGGCGATTGCGACCATGATTGCTGTCGGCATTTTACTCATCACGATTCTCGTGCTCATCATTTTTGCTTTGCCTAAGTTTAAGATTATTCCTAAGTTGACCGACCGATTAAATTTGATTGCGCGTGAACATTTATCAGGAATCCGCGTGGTGAAAGCTTATAATGCCAAAGATTATGAAGCCGAAAAGTTTGAAAAAGCCAACCATATATTTATGAAAACGAATCGTTTTGCAGAAAGAATGATGGCTGTTTTATGGCCGGTTGTCGGACTCATTATGCAAGGGTTACCTTTGGCAATTTATTTGATTGGTGCGTATTTGATTAACAACGCATTTGGTTACTTCGACGCGAATGAAGCGGGTGCCCTTTTTGCTAGTATGGTTGTGTTTGCTCAGTATGCGATTCAAGTGGTGATGGCTTTCTTAATGATGTCGATGATGTTGGTCTTTTTGCCTCAAGCCATCGTTTCAGCGCGTCGTATTAATGAAGTGTTAGAAAAGGAAGCTTCTTTGATTTATCCTGAAAAAAGTGCTTATCCAACCGTTGATACAGATGTTGCAGTTGAGTTTAACGGTGTGAGCTTCAAATATCCGGAAGCTGAGGATTATGTGTTAGAAGATATTAATTTCAAAATTAACGTGGGAGAAACGGTTGCTTTCGTTGGTGCAACCGGTAGCGGGAAAAGTACACTGCTTAAATTAATCACCCGTACGTATGACCCTTCGATAGGTAAAATCAACATTGCGGGTAAAGATGTGAAGGCTTATACAGAAGCAGAATTAGTGGAGAAAATAGGATATACGCTTCAAAAAGCGACGTTGTTATCAGGAAGTATCGCATCTAATGTAGCCTTTGGGCATGCAGATGTTAAAGCTCAGTTGGAAAACGTCAAAGAAGCGACTGATTTGGCACAAGCGACTGAATTCATTGAGAAACTAGAAAACACCTATGAATCAGAAATTACGCAAGGTGCCACTAATGTGTCGGGTGGACAGCGTCAACGCTTGTCGATCGCTAGAACTTTATTTAGAAAATCAGATATTTTGATTTTTGATGATTCTTTTTCAGCACTGGATTATAAAACTGACCGAAAGTTAAGAACAGCTTTGAAGCAATCGCGTGGATCTGTGACGAAATTAATTGTTGCACAACGGGTGTCGACCATTAAAGATGCCCAAAAAATCATTGTTTTAGGTGAAGGTCGTGTCGTTGGCGTCGGAACACACAACGAATTATTAGAAAAATGTCCGGTTTATTATGAAATTGCATCATCCCAATTATCAAAGGAGGAATTGGCTCATGGCTAACGAAAATGACATTCAATTTGATGATCTTGATACAAAAATGGCACGTCAGAACATTAAGAAATTAACGACTTATATGAAACCTTACATGGGTTGGATTTTGTTGGTTATTGTGACCACTTTCATTTCAAGCATCATTGCGGTTTGGTCACCTCATTTAATTGGAGAGATTGTCGACTACATTGCAGCGCCTTTTGAAGCGTTACTAACAACGGGGGAGCTGGCTCGTATTGACATGGATGCCATTTGGCGATTAGGTTGGATTTTAATTGGGATTTATGCGGGCGTATTCGTTTTAGATTTCATTGCGAGATTTACCATGACTGACATTGCTCAAATTTTGAGCAAACGGTTAAGAACCGACATGAGTGCAAAAGTTGACCGTGTTCCATTGGCTCATTTTGATTCAGAAGAAACAGGGAACACCCTTTCTCGGATTACCAATGATGTAGGCACGCTTCATCGGACGATCAATGAAAGTTTTATCGCAGTTGTTGCAGGGGTTATTATGTTCATCACGACGCTCATCATCATGTTTACCGTTAATTGGCTCATGGCGGTAACAGCATTTGTTGCGGCAGTTGTTGGATTTGCCTTTATGGGGATTACAGGGGTTCTGACACAAAAGCATTTTAAAGCACAACAGGAAGAACTTGGCAAATTAACCGGTCATGTTGAAGAGGTGTTCGGTGCGCATGATGTGGTAAAAACCACTGGTGCAGGACAATTTGTGATGCACCAAATGATGGAAATTAATGATCGTTTATACCGATCATCCTTTAAAGGACAATTTGCGATGAGTGTATTGTCATCAGGCATGAGCTTTATGATGAACATTAGCTTTGTATTTGTCAGTGTGGTGGGTGCAGTACTTGCTTTTAATGGTACGATTACGTTTGGAACCATTGTGGAATTTATGCTTTATGTGGGTCTATTTAATCAACAACTTGGTTCACTTGGTGAGCAAGCCATGACCATGCAAATGGGTGTTGCAGCGAGTAACCGAATTTTCGAATTTTTAGAAGCCGATGAAATGGAGAATGAAGACCATAAGACAACCCAGATTGAAACAGTTAAAGGACAAGTGCTGTTTGATGATGTGAAATTTTCATATCACCCTGAAAAGCCAATTATCAAAAACTTCTCAGCAGCAATTGGTGCAGGAAGAAAAGTAGCCATCGTTGGACCAACGGGTGCTGGAAAGACGACCATTGTTAATTTGTTGATGCGTTTTTACGAGCTGAATCATGGTGCGATTATGATTGATGGTGTTGATATTGCAACCATGAAGCGAGAAGATGTTTATGATTTATTTTGTATGGTTCTCCAAGATACATGGATTTTTGAAGGCAGTGTGTATGATAATATCGTGTATAATAAAACAGGGGTTAGTTATGAAGAAGTCATCAAAGTGTGTAAAGCAGTCGGTATTCATCACTATTTTAAATCATTACCTGATCGCTATGATACCATTTTAACCGATAAAGTGAGCTTATCAGTGGGTCAAAGACAGCTTTTGACCATTGCTCGTGCGATGATTAACGATGCACCTTTGTTGATCTTAGATGAGGCGACAAGCTCTGTTGATACGAGAACGGAGCTCTTAATTCAAGAAGCGATGGATAAGCTGATGGTGGGTCGTACTTCATTTGTGATTGCGCATAGGCTATCAACGATTAAAAATGCAGATATGATTCTCGTCATGAATGAAGGAGATATTATTGAAATTGGGACGCATGATGAATTGCTTGAAGCGGATGGTTTTTACGCCGGGTTGTATAACTCGCAATTTGAATTTGGAATGGATGAAGCATCGGCTTAAACTAAAAAAGCTCTACTTAGGTAGCGTTTTTTTAGTTTGGAACATGTCATTTTTAAAATGACATATCAAATATGCGATGTTGCATTTTCAGACAAAGATTGATAAAATAGTCATATGTCGAGGTCAAGTAAGGAAGTCATGATAATGAGCAAAGTTCAATTTATTCTCGGTCGAACAGGCACAGGTAAAACGTATCAAATTTTAAACGAAATTAGAAATGAATGTCATCAGAACCCAACAGGCGCACCTATTTTTATCATCACCCCTGAGCAAATGACGTTTCATACGGAATATCAGTTGTTATTAATGAATGAAGGAAACAGCATGGTACGAGCCAATGCACTTAGCTTCAACCGTTTAGCGCATCGCACGATGCAAGAAGTAGGTGGATTGTCTCGTTATCACCTTGATGAAGTCGGAAAAGCCATGTTGCTCCAAAAGATCATGCTAGACCATGTAGATGAACTCGGGATTTTTAAATCATACATTAAAAAACCAGGTTTTATTAAAAAAATGGATGAGCTTTTTTCCGAATTTAAAAGCCACCAACTCGAAACGACAGCGTTAAAAGAGAAGTTAGCAGATAAGCAACTAAATGCGCAAACAAAACAGAAAGTCTTGATGCTTGCAAGTCTTTATGATGAATTTAATGAAGCGACGTTACAACAGTATTTAACAACTGAAGATTACTTTACGTTACTCATTGAAACGATTGAAAGGAGTCAATTGATCAGAGAAGCGGTGTTTTATATTGACGGTTATCATACATTCAACCCGCAAGAGCTGGCGATTATTGAGAAGCTTGCACATCATGGTCGTAGCCTGACGATTGTATTAACAGCAGATTTAAATGGAACAGATTTACTGTGGCAAACAACACGCCAAACATATGCGCATTTAACAGAAAGATTAGCGAAGTTGAACCCGATTACATCAGACATGTTGCATCAAAAAAAGGTTGGAAAAGAGGTTGCTGGTCTTCTTCACTTAGAAAGAAATTTTATGCAAAGTGGCAAAATGTCTGAAGATGCAACGGGGTTAAGTTTCTTTTTAGCACCTTCTCGTCGTCAAGAAATAGAAGAAGTTGCGAAAAGGATTCATTATTTAACCCATCATCACCAGGTCACCTTCTCGAATATTGCCATTTATGCAAGTCATCCTCAAGAAGATCATCATTTATATGAAGCCATTTTTGCGAAGCATGGTATTTCTTATTTTTTAGATGATAAAGAAAGTATGCTCAGTCATCCAGTGATTCAGTTATTGCATAAAACATTTAATATTTTTATGACGCATTGGAAACATGATGCTGTTTTTGAAGTGTTAAAAACAGGTTTGTTTTTAACTGGCGAATTTACGAAAACCAGTGTTTATGAAAAGCATGTTTTACAACATCTTGAAGACATAGATCAGTTAGAACATTACACATTGGCTAGAAATATCAAGAAATATCATTGGATATCAGGAGAAACATGGTCTTACGGACATCCTGAAATGATAAAAAAAACAGATCAACAGATAGAAATGGAAGAAAAGCTTAATCAAATCAAAGATCAAGTTGCGACACCTTTAATGGCTTTTGAAATTGCCTTGGAACAGGCGACGACAGTTGTCCAGTTAGCAACGGCCGTCTTTACGTTTCTTGAACAATTAGATATTCCCATGAAATTACAGCTGTTAGCAAAATCAGCAATGGAACGTGGTCATCAAAAAGAGATGAAGCAACATGAACAGGTGTGGCATCAATTATTGTCCATTTTAGAGCAAGTTGTTGAAGTAGCGGGTGATGATCCGATTGAATGGATCGATTTTGCTCACTTATTTAAAGCGGGGTTGGAACAGTTTAACTTTGCAACAGTGCCAGCAACGCTTGATGCTGTTCAAATTGGTGATGTTACCAGATCTCGCTACCAGTTATCAACTAACTTTCATGAATTAGAGCAATATGGTGTACATCATGTCTTTATCATCGGATTCAATGAAGGTGTTTTGCCTCGTGTGCCCACGGCGTCTAGTTTGCTAAGTGAAAAAGAACGCCACATCCTCGCAAGTGTCGACATTCAATTAGCACCCAGTCTCATTCAGTCGCAACAAGATGACATTTTTAACCTTTATACGGTCATGACTGGCGCTCAAAAATCTGTGACTTTATCTTGCGTGACAGAAAATAACCAGCATCCTTCTTATCTTTTAACGCATGTCGTTCAGATGTTTCCAACTGCTAAGATGCAAGTGCTTTTGGAAGAGACGAAAAGGCACGAGTTTCACGGTGATGACGTGATTGATGAAAGATTTCCAGGACTTAAAGTTCGCCAGTTAAAAGCAGATGATTCGACTTGTGATATCAGTATGATTCGCCACTTATTTAATGATAAAACAGGTCAACTTCAAGTAGAAGTGGTTGTGGAAAATAGTCCTTATGAACGTTTAACAACGCCTGAAGCGATGTTTGATCAAGTGTTGCGCAGTTTCAAACAAGACGTTGACCAAAAAGCTTACTATGCACCGATTCTAGCGTATTACCAAAAGGAGCATCCTGTTCAATATGAGTTGATGAATCTTGCTTTAGGTTATCAAAATCAAGTTGAAAAACTTTCTGAAACATTATCTGAAAAAGTCTATACCACCGACATTGATGCGAGTGTATCCCGTATTGAACTTTTTAATAAGTGTGAATTCGCCCATTTTATGCGCTATGGCTTAAAGTTAAAAGAAGTTGCTTTATTTGAGTTGACTGTTGCAACCATCGGAAATCTCTATCATGAGGTGTTACGCTACATTTCAAATGACATGAAGAAGCATCGGCGTGCGTTTGCAAGTTTAACTGAAGCAGAAATTCAAACACTTTCGATCTCTCATGTTGAAAAAATCATTGAAAAGCATGGCGCGTTTCATATTTTAAAATCAAGCCAACGCATGGAAGTGATGAAGGGTAAACTAATCGCTGTTGTGGCTAAAACACTGGCTGCGCTTGCGAATCAGAGTCAAAAAAGTGAATTTAAAGAATCTTATTTTGAGCTGAAATTTAAACGTCAATTGGATGTGGAAAAAGATAAAGGTGTAACGAATTGGATTGAAACAACGCCACGTCAAATTGGGAAGGCAAGCTTATCTTTAAAAGGTGTCATCGATCGCATTGATATCGGTGAATCAGATGGCCGAACCTATGTCCGAGTTGTTGATTACAAGTCTAGTGAGCGACAGCTCGAATTAGATGCTGTTTATCACGGTCAAAATTTACAATTGCTCACTTATCTTGATGTGGCATTAAATTGGGTCGGAGAAAATGCCCGAGCTGGAGGTGCGCTTTATTTTCATTTACATCGTCCTTATGCAAAAATGAATGAAGAATTGCTCACCCAAGATGAAGAAAGCTATCGATTGCTGATTGAGCAGGATCAGATCGCTGATTATCGCATGACAGGTTACGTACCAGAAAATGTTGAAGTTGTGGGAATGAGTGATGACGATTTGATGCGTGGTGTGACGACAAGGAGTAACATTGTTCCTGTTACTTTGAAGAAAGATAAGACATTTGCGAAAAAAGGGAATCGAATTTTAAAGCCTGAGGATTTTGATGTTTTACGTGGGCATGTCAACCAGAAAATTGAGGAAGCTGTTAGCCGAATGGTGACTGGACAAATTGCGATTAATCCAACGATTCATGAAGGGAAAACGCCTTGTGAGTGGTGCAGTTATCAAGCGATTTGTCAATTTGACACTAAAGCGCAGCAACATCGTAAATTAGAAGCAATGAAGCCTGAAGCGGTACTTCAAAAAATAAAAGAGGGTTTAATCGTTGAAGATTCATCGTCTAAATGGGAGAGTTGAAATTGATGGGAACAACATTTAATAAAGAACAACGCAGAGCCATCGAATCTACTAATCAAGCCATTCTAGTTGCGGCAGGGGCTGGATCAGGAAAATCCACCGTTTTAGTTGAACGGTTAATGAGAAAGATTGTAGGTGAACAGCAAGCAAATGTAGATGAGTTTTTAGTTGTCACCTTTACTGATTTAGCAGCAAAAGAAATGGCAGAGAAGTTGCGGATCAGTTTAAATAAGGCGTTGGCGAATCATCCCAGTTGTGTCCATTTGCAACAACAATTGTATCAACTATCATCTGCTCGCATTTCAACTTTTCATGGTTTTTGTAAAGAAGTTTTACAACGTTATTATTATTTGGTAGAGTTGGATGCTAACTTACAAGTCATGGATGCGATTGATGCCGATTTGATGATGGTGGAAGTCCTTGAAGGCTTCATGGATGACATGTATGGTGACGAAGATTTTAATCTACTAAGCGATATGTTTGGATCTGATCGAAGCGATGCCCCACTGGCAGAATTGCTGCTCAATGTGTATGAACGTGCCAGGGCGCATCCTGAGATGGATGACTGGTTGTCCAGTTTGCAAGGGTTGTACCAAGTGAATGGAAATCAAGTGGATGATTGGATTCATTATGCGACGTTGAAGCAACTCATCATCCCGTTACTAGAGGGTGCAAAAGGACATGTTTTACAGGCATGTGAGATGGCCGAACGTATTAGTGAGAGTCATGGTTATTTAGAGACGTACCAAGCGGATTTAGCGTTAATTGATGCGATTAATGAACAGTTGGAAACTGGAACTTATGATGATGTCAAGCAATTGCTAAATGGAACTAAAATGGCTCCTTTTCCGAGAAAGAAAAAAGAATGGGACGAAGGGTTACACAAAGCAGCTGGTAAAATGCGAGATCAGTTTAAAGCTGTTTTAAAGAAAATCAGTGAAGACTTCTTTGTTTATCGTCATGAAAGTCACTTACAACATTTTTCACGTGGGGCTCATGTTGTCACCATTTTAGCACATGTGATTCAATTATTTCATGCAAGGTTCTCAGCTGAGAAGTTAGCCATTTCTAAAGTGGATTTTTCTGATTTAGAGCGGTTAACCTTAAAAATTTTACGAGAACACCCATCGGCATTACATGAAGTCGCATCTTATTTTAAAGAGATCATGATTGACGAATATCAAGATACCAATGGGATGCAGGAGCGCATCGTGACATTGATTGCAGATAGCGGTCAATGTCCGATGTTTATGGTAGGAGATGTCAAGCAATCCATTTATCGTTTTCGCTTGGCCGATCCGACTATTTTTCAAAAAAAATACGCTGATTATAAAAAGAAAGAGACAATGGGAGAGAAAATCGATTTGATGCAAAATTATCGATCAAGTCGTGATGTGATCGAAGGCGTTAACTACATCTTTCAACGCATTATGGATGTGACAGTCGGAGAAATCTCGTATGATAAAGACGCCGAATTGCAGCTTGGTCTTGATGAAGCAAGTCATGCTTTTAATCAACCTGAATTATATGTCATTGATGCAGCCAGTGTTGTTGAAGACCAGGTAGAAAAGCAATTGTTACAGACGCCTCAACTTGAAGCACATTTCATTGCTAAAAAGATTCGAACCATGGTAGACGAAGAGATGAAAATATGGGATAGAAAAGCAGCTGTTTATCGCCCCATTACCTATAAGGATATGGTGATTTTACTGCGTACGATGAGTGCGTCTATTGACTTTTATGAAATCTTATCAAGTTATGGCATTCCAGTTTTGATCGAGTCTACGGGGAATCTGTTACAAGAAACAGAAGTCATCACTGTTTTATCGGCATTAAAAATGATTGATAATCCGTACCAAGATATTCCCCTCGTTGCTGTCATGCGTAGTCCGCTCTTTTTCTTCACAGAACCAGAGTTAGCTGAAATTCGCCTTGGCGCACCAGAGCAAACCTTTTATGAGTCAGTTAAACAATTTGAAAATAGCCACAGTGGAACGAATTTACAGTTGAAAGTTGCCCATTTTCTGACGAAATTAAAAAAATGGCGCTATCAGTCTAAAAATGGAACTGTTGCGCGTTTGTTGCGCATTATTTATGAAGAAACCAGTTATTATCAGTTCGTGCTAGGAATAGCAGAGGGTCAATTAAAACGTGCTAACTTAGATTTACTCGAGGCAACTGCAAAGACTTATGAAAAACAGTCTTTCAAAGGATTATATGGTTTTTTAAACTACCTTAATCAGCTAGAAAAACGTGGAAAAATGATTCCCAAAGCGACGGTTTCTTCTAGTAGCGCAGGTGTCAAAATCATGACCATTCATAAATCAAAAGGATTAGAATTTCCGATTGTCTTTGTGGCGAGTATTCAAAAACAGTTCAATACCCAGGATGAAATGGGGAACTATATCATCCACAAAGATTTTTTAGGTGTTCAGTATATTGACCCTATTTTACGTTTTAAGCAAAAGACATTAGCAACTTCATTTTTGATTAAGAAGATCCACCATGAAATGCTGGCAGAAGAAATGCGTTTATTATATGTTGCGTTGACACGTGCTCAATCTAAATTAATTTTGACAGGTGTCTTAAAAGACCATGATACGATTCTTCAACTTGCATCTGTTGATGTCAAACCTATTCATGTTAGACTGGCTGCTAAACGTTATATGGATTGGGTATTACCTGTTGTGAATGAACAGGGTAACAACCCTTGGAACTGGGAGATTGTCACTGAAATAGATATTCAACCTGATCAAGAAAAAACAAGTCATCCTGTTTTTCGTCAAGCACCAGATATTGATTTCACTGCTATTTTTGATAAAAAATACAAACATGCAGCATTGACTCAAATTGTCGCCAAGCAATCTGTAACGCAACGAAAAGTTGAAGAAACAGTACCACTCTATCAAGGGATTGCTGAACGATTACCTAAGCCAGCTTATGATCGCCCCTCTTTTATTAAAAAAGATGTAAAAGCGACAGAAATAGGAACAGCTTTCCATCAATTTATGCAACATTTACCGATCAAAGCTGATCATACGTTCAAAAGCTTAAATGAGTTGAAGGCTGAACTCATTTCCCGTCATGTGATTCATGCTAAATTAGCAGATAAAGTTAATTTAAGAGACATTTTAGGTTTTACAAAAAGCGATCTTTATCGACAGTTGTTAACCGCAAATCGGATCCAAAAAGAACTCCCTTTTACCATGCTTTTTAATGCGGGAGAGACGGGAGAGACGATTCAATCAAAAGCGATGTTACAAGGAATCGTCGACTTACTTGCTGAATTTGAAGAAGAGGTATGGATTGTCGATTATAAAACCGATCAAGTCAACCATTTTTTAAGAGATGAACCTGAACTTCGTCGGCGTTATGAGATTCAAATGAAATATTATTTACAAGCACTCAGGGATATTTATCCGCGTAAAAAGGTTTTGGCTAAAGTCTACTTCATGCGTGCTAGTGAAATGATTGAATACGGTTAAAAATAAACATCCTTGAGATCGGAACACAGGCATAAATAAAAAGATGATCCATGAATTTGTATCATCTTTTTTATGCATGTTCTTGTATCATCGTTTGTTTTCAAGCAAGGGCAATGGCTTCATCATCTGATTGACGGATGAACATTTGAATCAGTACAGCTAATACAAACATCGAAACACCTGCAATATCTGTCCATGTGTTGTAATGAATAAGGAGCAAGCCACCACCAATCATTAAAATGCGTTCAATTTTTTCCATGGGTTTGATAAAATAGCCACATAATCCAACAGCAACGCCAACAATACCGATAACACTTGTTATAAATAACTGGATAATACCGATGGGTGTTGCATCAATAAAAAGCATTTGTGGATTCAACACGAAGAAAAAAGGAATTAAATAAGCTGCTATTCCTAGCCTCACTGAGGTGATACTTGTCTTCATGGGGTCGCCTTTGGCAATACCGGCAGCGGCATAAGAAGCAAGGGCAACAGGAGGTGTAATATCTGCATCTACACCGAAATAAAAAACAAACATATGCGCTGCAAGTAAGGGTACGCCCATCATATATAGGACAGGTGCTGTAATGGTCGCCATAATGATATACTTGGCTGTTGTTGGAATCCCCATCCCCAAAATAAGAGAAGCAAACATACATAGAATGAGGACGGCAAGCAGTCTTAAATAGTCGTGAGTAATGACAGCAGCTAAATTCATAATGCTACTGATAAAAACATGACCAAGACCCGTCAAGGTAACAACACCGATAATAATACCAGCTGTTGCACAAGCAATGGCAACACCGACAGCACTTTTTGCGGCTTCTTCCATAACTTCAAGCAATTTTTTCACAGTTAGGCGTGTTTCTTTCTTTATCATGCTAATCGCAATGGTCGCAAGGATTGCCATGAAAGCACTACGTGTCGGTGTAAATCCCAGCATTAAAAAGACGACAAGGGCAACAATACTTAGCATCAATTGCCCTTTTTGTAAAATAAGCGGTAGTAGTCGTGGTATTTCCTCGGGTGGAAGTCCACGTAACTTTTTCTTTTTCGCTTCAAAGTGGACAGCTGTAAAAATACTGACATAGTAAAGGATCGCTGGGATGAGCGCAGCTAAAGCAATTTGTTCATAAGGAATGCCGGTAATTTCTGCCATTAAAAAGGCAGCAGCGCCCAGAATGGGTGGTACAATTTGTCCACCAGTGGAAGCGGTGGCTTCTACAGCACCTGAGAAGTTTTCATCATAGCCCATTCGTTTCATAAGCGGAATTGTAAAAGAGCCAGTTGTGACAACATTGGCAACAGAACTACCAGAAATGGTGCCACTTAGCCCAGAAACAACGACGGCCATTTTGGCTGGTCCTCCTGTTGTGCGCCCAACGAGGACATTAGAAATGTCAATAAAGAATTGTCCAATCCCAGTTTTATTCATGATGGCGCCAAACAGTAAGAAGACGAAAATAAATGTACTTGCAACGCCTATTGGTACACTAAGCACGCCTTCTGTTGTAAAAAACAGATGCTCAAACACGCGTTGTGCCCTAAATCCACCATGACCAAATGGACCGGGAATAAACTGTCCAAACCAGGTATAGGCTAAAAAGAAGCCGACGACAATAACAAGGGACCAACCCATGACGCGCTGGCAAGCAATAAAGACAATGGCGACACCAAGTATGGCAAGAACAAGTTGATAAGTGTGAGAAATACCAACGGGTGGTGTAATGATATATTGGAAGTTAAATGTGAAATAAAAAAAACAAGCAGCGCCAATTAAACCAAGTATCATGTCATACCAAGGGATATGGTTAACCTTATTTTGATCTTTACGATTGGCAGGATACAACAAGAAAACGAGTAGAATGATGAAAGCAACAAAAGAAGCGCGATGAACCTGTGGTGGGAGAAACCAAAAACTATTGATGAGTACGACAAAGGCAGTGAAAGCAACGCAAATATATTTAACAATTGATTTGGGTAACCCTTGCCACTCTCGTGTATTAGATTCTTTATCGTATTGAGCAAGCAGTCGCTTTTTTTCTTCTTCTAAATTAAGTTCAGAATCACGACTTCTTTCTTCTTTAACTTTTTGATTATTCATGTTAAAACTCCTCCTCTAAATGAATAAAAAGGCGAACAGGCCCTTGGTTGAGTCCGATACGGAAACTGTTTATATGCAAAGTATGATCAGTATCTGTACCTACTAAAAGGTTGAGGGCATTCATTCTCCTATTAATATTTGATAAACGAATTCTTCCATTATCTAGCACGGTTAGTATTTGTCCGATTTCTGCTTCCGTTGGCATGCCAGCTCCAAAATTGTAAAATTCAAGTGCAGTTAAGTAAAAATATCGCCCTCTTATTTCAAACCATTCCTTGACCAAACTTTGGTGAACAGAATGGATGTAAGAAAGGGCGAATGAGTGTTCAATTCCAAAGACATACGTGTTGTTTGGCATGTATACCTTTAATGTGTGTGTTCATTCTAAAGCACCGATGCGATCAAAAAACAGATAAGCACCCGGATGAAGTGGAATACTAAGCGCCTGTACCGCATTGTGTGCATTAATGTTAGCACCTCGTGCGTGACCAATTTCGTCTGATCCTTCAATAAGGGCGCGTACAATGTCATAAACGATCTCATCATCTAAATCCGCTCTTGCAACAAGCGTTGCTTGTACGGCAACAGTTTGGACTGTTTCACTCCCTAACCAAGGGTAAGCATCAGAAGTAATCACATCTGGTGCAAAAAATGAATAGGTGCTGAGTAAGTGGTCGATTGCTTCATCAGATAAAGTTAAGATTCTTAAATCACGTGCAGTGTTTAATTCCATAACAGCTGTATTTGGTGTTGCAGCTGTTATAAAAAAGGCGTCTAAGTTTAAATCTCTCATTAAATCTGCAGAAGCCGCGAACCCTTGATGAATCACAGTGATATCGTCAAATGTAAGACCATAGGCACCAAGTAATTGTCGCGCATTAGCTTCAGTACCACTGCCAGCATCTCCAACAGAAACACGCATCCCGTTTAAATCTGCTAACGAGTAAATGCCTGAATCTTCTAAGACGACAACTTGAAGGGTCTCAGGATAGAGCGTCATCAGCGCTGCAATGTTTGTAATGGGTGTACGTCCTTCCCAAATACCTGTTCCATGGAAGGCATAATACAAAATATCATTTTGTACGAGCGCTAACTGTGCATCATTATTGTACAACTGTTCCACATTGGAAACAGAAGCGCCTGATGCCATTGATGTAATATTGACGTCCGTGCGATTATTAACCACTGTCGCCATGGCACCACCCAATGGATAATAGGTACCTGCTACACCACCGGTTGCCATATTTAAATTTGTCGCACCACCTTCACAACCTGCTATCAAAGGTATAAATAAAATTGCAAGTGCGATGAACCATCCGTTTGTTTTGATTTTCATGAATAAAACCTCATTTCTTGTATTTTTTATTGATCACTGTAGCAAGACAAAAAGACTGTTTCAAAGCAAGGATAACGACCAAAGACATGTGAAAACAACCCGACTTGCTACACTCAAAACTTGTCAAAATCTTTCAAAACATACTTCTATTATAATAGATACCAGCATCAATTGCAACAAAAAAGTAAAAATCAGATTTTTTTCTAACTTTGTTTTGTTTTCTATAACAAAAAAAGAAATAAGGCTTTTTACAGGGTATACCTCTGAAAAACACGATATTTCTATAAATTCCGTATGTATTGCTTGATTTTTATTAAAGACTTGTGGCACGGGCGACTAAAATCTCAGCTAACTGATCTTCATTCAAAATATGAGCTGTTGACACGTCTCCTTTAGCAACACGCATCACACCAGCAGAGACCTCATCGATTAAGACAATTTCTCCATGAGTGATGCCGACTTCAAATTTAATATCAACCAAGGTTAAATTTGCTTCTTTCAAATCTCTTTGGATAACAGTTGCTGCATCATGGCAAATTTTTCTCATGTTATCGTACTGGGATTCAGTGATCATCTCTTTCGAAACAAGTTCTTCTTTTGTGATCGGTGGATCATTATCAGCATCGCTTTTTAATGTTGTTTCAAAAAAGTCGTTCAATGGTTGCCCTTCTGTGTACTCGCCTGGAAATCTTCTCAATAAACTCCCCATGGCATAAAAGCGAATGATGCACTCCAACCCTTGTCCAAGTACTTTTCCCAATTTGACTAACATCAGGTTCTCGTCGATGTCACAACTGATGTAATGAGTCGGAATGCCCGCTTCAACGAACTTTTTGAAATAATAATCGCTTGAAATCAAATTCTTTTGACCCATCCCTGCGACGGCTGGACCCACTTCGTTTCCACCTGGATCTTCTTCGAAATAGCGATTACCCAAACTGTCGTTTTTCCACCAGCCTGTTGTTTCATCTTTCGTATAAAGGAGGATCTTATCATCACTGTACTGATAAACATCCTTCGTTTTTCCTTCGTAAATCTTTTGCAAATTGTCCTTACTTAACTTCATTTGTGAAAACCTCCTGAACTGTTCACTATAAGTAAACCAATTTTCTTTTGTTTTGTCAACGTTTTTTAGCAGGTTTATCCGTTTTTGAAGATTAAGATCATCCATTTTTTTCTTTTTTAATCTTTTTCTAGCTGAGGTTCGATAAGCTCACTTTGCTCATGTTGCTCAGTGAATTCGATATAAGATAGAATGCCTTCGAAAATTGCATAAGCGATCAATTGCTGATAGGCTTCGTCTGAAAGTAACCGCGCTTCCTCTGGATGAGATAAAAAACCAACTTCTACTAATGCAGTAGGGATTTGTGAATGCCTCAGAATATAGATATTTGAAATCGGTCTTTGTTCGCGAGTCAGACCTTTGATATTGTTTCTCATGGCAGTCATAATATGAGTTGCAAATTCTTTGTTTTCAAGTGATTTTGCATCGTAAAAGACTTGGGCACCATGCCAACGTGTATGAGTCGTTGCATTCGCATGGATAGAAACAGCAATGGCATTCTCATTGCTATTCAAGATTTTCACTCGATTTGCTAAATCTTCTCTTTTTCTATTCGAGGCGTATTCACTTGCTAAATCTTGATTATCACTACGTGTCATGATGACATTGAAACCTTGCAATCTCAGATTTTCTTCTACCATCTGTGTAATACTTAAAACCAAATCTCGTTCAATGAGACCTTCCTTGCTTGATGCACCACCATCTTTGCCACCGTGTCCCGCATCAAGAATAATGGTGATATCATAGTAAACCTCTGACGGTCTTATTCGAGCCATATTTGCTCGAATAAGTGGAAGGGTGATTAAAATGACAGTAAGGAATAAAATAATCGCTAGTAATAGCTTCTTCATGGGAATACCGCCTCTTTTGATTGTGATAGTATAAATCTATGCATGATTGCTTTTTTATATGAAACTTGACTTGTGCTTATTTAATAAAATAACATATAAAAACTTGTCATCATTTATTCCCAGAGCAATAATCTAGCTTTGATATAGCACCACGTAATGGCTACCTTTAAATGGTAAACTCTGGTGTATTCACTTTGGCTTCACCAATGAGATAATTAAGAATGCGCCTTTTATACCAAGCAAAATCTGCACTTCCTCGATCTCTAACAGAACCTAGCTCTATTGTCACAATGTCTTGAATGGTTCCGGGACGCGAGGAAAGAACGACCACTTTGTCTGCTAAAAAGACAGCTTCTTCAATGTCATGCGTCACCATGATCATCGTACTTTTTTGTTGTTGACGAATTTGTGTCATTTCTGTTTGCAAGTCCATCTTCGTTAAGGCATCCAACGCACCAAATGGCTCGTCTAATAAGAGGATGTCTGGTTGTGTGACCAATGCTCTTGCAATGGCGACCCGCTGTGACATGCCACCAGAAAGTTGACTGGGGTAAGCATGTTTAAAATCAGACAGTTTCATCATGGCTAAATAATCATCCGCTAAACGGTCTTTTTCCTGTTTTGTTAAATGATCTAGACCTATTTGTACATTGTCTTTGATTTTAAGCCATGGGAACAACCGGTGTTCTTGAAAGATCATGCCACGATCAGGACCAGTCCCTGATACCGAGCGACCATTAATTAAACAACTGCCGCTACTTTGAACCTCTAATCCGGCAATGATTTTTAATAAGGTGCTTTTGCCACAACCGCTATGCCCAACAATGGCAATGAATTCGCCTTCATCGATGGTTAAATGAATGTCTTTTAAAACAGCGACTTCTTCATTGCGGATCCAAAAATTTCGGTTTAGGTTCTTGATTTCAAGTTTTTTGCTCATCTGCTTTTTTCACCTCATTTGTTGTTGTTTTTCCACGGCATGCTCAAGTTTGTCACGACAGTTAGTATCATGTCCATGGCGAGTCCTGTTACTGCAATGGCAATCATACCTGCATAGACGATTGGAAATTGTAACAAGCTGCGAGCATCGTTAATTCTAAATCCAATGCCCGCACTTGCCGCAATCATTTCAGCCCCAACCACTGCCATCCAAGAAATTCCCAATCCGACTTTCAACCCTGTGAAAATAACAGGTAAAGCCGAAGGTAAATAAATTTTTGTAAAAAGTTTCCATCTGCTCAGGTGATACATTCGTCCGACTTCTAATAATTTTTGATCTGTTGATGCAATGCCGCTCATCGTATTCACTAAAATTGGAAAATAAGAAGCCAAGAAAATAACAGA
This sequence comes from Defluviitaleaceae bacterium, assembly GCA_009778135.1. Lineage (GTDB taxonomy): Bacteria > Bacillota_I > Bacilli_A > MOL361 > Turicibacteraceae > WRKJ01. The sequence continues at coordinate 4,996 of WRKJ01000081.1, read as the reverse complement.
AATTTTTGAATTTTCACCGATGCCAAACCAAATAATGAGTAAAGGAATCCAAGCCATAATGGGAACTTGACGAATGGCTGTTAATGTTAACATAAAAAATGTGTTAACTTTCGGGCTCATGCCCATCAAGACACCAAAAGTAATCCCAACAGCAGCCCCAAGGCTGTATCCCCTCAGGATTCGCACCAAGCTGACGCTCATATCAGCAAGCAGCGTTCCCTCTTGACCCAACTGCATCTGAATGGTTCTGCCTACGACTAAGGGGGAAGGCAACAGGAGCGGTGAAACCCATGCAAATTCAGCTGCTAGCAACCAAAATAATAAAATGAAAACAGGTAAAATGAGCTTCCATAATACTGTGCGTGTATGTGTAAAAATTTTATTATCTCTCACGGGCATGCTCCTCAATGGCTTGATTAATGAAAGCCTCATTTTGCCACGCATCAATCGAAAATTCATGCTCGATGATGCCATGTTCTAATTGGAATGCTTGAATCGTCCTTAATGTTTCTAAATGATGCGCATCTAAGTTTAACGGATAACTGACGACTTTATCATCGCTAGCGATCGAGGTAATCACGTCAATGTGATTACCTGAGCGTTCAGAAAATAAGGCATAATAAGCCTGGGGATCTGCTGCAATACGCTCTCTTGCTGCAAGTAAAGCTTGTAAATAGGCCACCACGACCTCAGGATGATTGTCAACAAAAGTTGTTCGACCAATTGAAACAGAGGGTTCAAAAAAAACAGTTGGATCGCTTGCAAAACCAGCGTGTAAAACCTGTACATACGCGTTTTCAATCAAATCAGTTGCTTGTCCCGTCGAAATGACTGCTGCATCAATGCTTCCAGTTGTGATCGCAGCTAATCCATCTGGGATGCTCATGTTAAAACCTGTCACCTCTTCAAATGCAAGACCTGCTTCATCTAAGACACGCAATAAATACATATGAGGAGAGGCACCGCTTTGATAAGCAATACGACTTCCTGCTAAATCGGCTAAACTTTGAATCCCTGATTCGACTGAGACAATCAAGCTCCACGGGGCACGGTAATCACTAATTGCTAACAATGTGGTATCGATGCCACGGGCTCGACCTAAAATACTAGCAAATCCGGCATAATTAACAAGGTCTAAATCGCTTGAAATTAAAGCTTCGTGTAAAGCCGGCGCTGCACCAACAAAGCCTGTCACATGAGGTGTAAATCCTAATGGTTCGAGATAGTGAGCTAAATAACCAAATTCATAAGCGACACCAAGCGTCCCAAATGGCCAATTTCCACCTGCGGATGGAAAGCCGATATTGACTGGTGTTAATCCATCATTAGATGATGTCGCATGTGGATCATTGTTCATCTCACAAGCTGATAGAAACAGCACTAAGGTAAGTCCTAATCCTGTTAAACCCAATCGTACATTTTTTTTTGTTAATCGTTTCATTTTTATCTCTCACCCTTCTAATCCTTAAAGGAAACCATGCAAAAATCTGCTGCATTTTCATCTTCACTTTCTGAATCCCATCCCGTCACCATGTTTGTTTTTGGTGTAACGCCTTCAATATAGGTTACTTTTTGACCGCCATGACCAACGGCTGCCCCAGGGACTCTAAAGGTGGATACATCAATGGGTTCAATGGCAACCTCTTCAGGTTTTTCTAGTTGAGGAATCCAGTCATAAGGAACGCGATAAGCACGATAAACCATATTTAATGTAAAGCCTTGCTCACCTTTTCCGACCTTGCTAAAATAGGGATTAATGTATTCCCAAACAATCTCATGATCTGGTGTTACTTCAATGAGCCGACCATCAGAACCTTCAGTGATTAATGTATTCCCATTTGGCAATCGTTGAGCAGCGGACACATAAGGCGAATAAAACCTTGAGCCGTCTGCCATCATTTGATAACCAGCTTCCGCTGGTGTATACTGCCATGTCATTTCTAACGTGATTGGATTAAATTGAATGACGCGAGAATAATCGCGCAAAGCATGATTAATGCCGTAAGTAGATGCGGGATTTGTTGCACCGTAACCGGCAGCGCCGCCATTGTCAAAGATGAGTAAATCACCTTCCCCCGGCAAGCCTTTAGGAATCATATGTAAATGGTGGACACCAATCATCCAACCAAGTTTTCTAGTTGCTTCATTTTCATTAAAATCAGGTCCAACTCGCCAAACAATGTCACCTGTTTGTTTACTAATGATGGCTAAAATATTGGCTTGTCGGCTATCAAAAATAATGTTATCGGGATGAAATCTTTCATCTCCTTCATCGTACCATTTATTGGGACCTAGTGTAGACATGCTGTTAATGTGAAGCCAATCTCCACCAGCTTGCTTTTTGACGCTTGGATCACGAAAAAGAACATTTTTCGCTGTTTCATCAAAACCAAAAGCATCAAAGTGATCACTTGCTCGCCATTGCCAAACAATCTCTCCATCCCAAGTCACCTCGATGATTTTATCATCTAACAGTAATTTATCTGAAATTTGGGGATTTTTAACATTTTCATGAATTAACAATAAGGTATTTCCTTTATCTACCAATGGTTGTTCAAATGGTGAGTAGTAACCAACTGCTGAACCTTCTCGCTGATAATCATGATGTTGACGTGCTTGATAGGTCGGTTCTTTCCCTTCATCTGCGACTAATTCTGAGCGATTGAATTGCCATACCACATTCCCATCCCAGTCAACTTGAACCAAGTCCAATTGATCTTGATAAGCACGCTCTCCTGTTCGAATACCCGTTGAACCTAATACATGGCCACCTGGTAAAATTTTATTAGGAAACCCTGAAAGACCTGCCCACAAGTTAACTTCATTTCCGTTCATATCGATGAGTAACGCCCCTTTTGCTGACGGAAAAACTGTATAGCCACTGTTGGCCTTTTCTTTTTGATAGATGGTTGTTCCTGTTGGATAAATACTTGGATGTCCCATTTGTCATGCCACGCCCTTTAACTTTTATATTTAAGAATTTATAATAGTATATCATTCTTTTTTGAAAAGGGAAGTACGCACTTTTTTGTAACTAGGTTTCTTTAAAGATATGTTGACCATTAATAGAAAAAAATCTACAAATAACTATAAGCCCTAATACGAAAGCATTTGAGGCTTAAAATTTTGGGGACAAAATTAAAAACACCAGCTCTCTCAACGTCTGAAAGAACTGGTACGATCGTGTTTTTAGTCTTGTTAGCTATTATTTATACCGATTCATGAGCCAAGTAGTCCCCACATTACCTACAGTTGTTTATAGCACTATACACAGTATCTTCAACGTTTTGTAGTTAAACGAATTTACAAGTATCGTTTTATACTCATTTAAAAAGGGAACAAATTAGAGAACAAATTTTTTTAAACTAATAAAATTGCCAGTCAAATCGTAAGAGTGACGTTGAAGATTGCCAAAACTTATGCAATCTTTTTCTTTTAATCGCTTTAAAAAGTACCATCTAATTTAGACGGTACTTAAAGCTTAATGAGTAGTCGGTCAATAAGTTGTTCGAGTAAATCAATTCTGCTATGAACCGTTCCGTCCATGTACAGATGATAAATATTTTCATCAGTAGAAACTTTGATGTCCAGCTGATAACCTTTGGATAGGGCAAGCACTCGAATGACTTCACGTTGACATCTGCCGTTTCCTTCACGAAAAGGGTGCATATAGTTAAGGTTGTCCAGAATACGAGCAAGATGGAAAATAACATCTGCTTTTTCATTAGCAGTATTTAAAAATGAGGTTAGGAGCGAGTTCAAGTATTCTTCACCAGTACCAAAAGATTGCATCGCCATAAACGGTTTACCTTCTTTGGAAATGTTGACACGACGATAATTTCCTGCCCACTCATAAATATCGCCAAAAAGGTGGGCGTGAATTTTCCTGACATCTTCCATATCATTGACCAAAATCGGTTCTAAAACCAATTCAATTAATCGCCTGTTCACATGGAAATGCTCGTTCTGGTCGGCATCAGCACTGTCTTTAATGCCTTGCTTATTAATGAGTGTTTGTCCATTAGGGTAAATGTAGATAAGGTCGGTATCTAGGTATTCATATTCATCGTAGTTTTTCCTTGTCATTTACGTCACCCCATTTTAGTTTCAGCATAGGCTTTCATGCGCTCAACATCTTCTATTGTCGGTGTGTAATTTTCAATCATAGATGAACCGATGGCGTACCAAACTGCGTCAAAAATTCTTTTGTTCTGAAAAGGAACACCTAATATGGTCATGGTTTCTTGATTAACTGTTAAGGTCATTTTAATCCCTCCAACGCAATGCTTTTCTTGATTTTATTATACCCGATTTTAGGAGGCTTTACAATGGTTTCGAGGGGAAATAATGGTGGAAATGTTGATGCTGAAATTTTTAAGATCATTGAGGACTTAACTATTTTTCCAGGGACAAAATTAAAATACCAGCTCTCTCAACGTCTGAAAGAACTGGTACGATCGTGTTTTTAGTCCTGTTGGCTGTTATTTATACCGATTCATTAGCCAATTAAAGTAGGTCTTTATTTATAGTTATTTTTATACGTTTAAGCAAGGTTTTGTGGCATTTTTAAAAAAACCAGTTTGCATTCATCATTCAGTATATAGCTATTTTGGGGATAAATTTTGGGATAAATTTTGGGATAAATTTTTAAGCTCATTAAACATTACCGACCAAGCGCAAGATTATGAGGATTAATGAAGATTAAAATATCATACCGATGGACATTTTTATTTTTCCATTTTAAAGAAAACAACTTTACAAACAGGTATAAAAATGATAGAATAAGCATATAAAGAAAGAAGAGCTACAAGATGTCACGCACAACTTTCAGCTCTCAAACAAATTTTGTTTAAGTAATAACGCTAATCTTGTGAGGACTGGGCGCTATTACTTTTTTCTTGTGCGCACGTAAATTCATAATCTTATGAATATGAATGTGCTATATAATTAGCTCCTGGTGGTATTCCTAGTATAATACCATTACAGAGAGAGGCTG
>WRKJ01000080.1 GCA_009778135.1 Defluviitaleaceae bacterium | reverse complement strand
TAATTTTCATAGCGACACCCCATTTCAAAATTTCTGGACGAGAAAATCCTCCTTTCATTTTGATGTGATGTTCGCTACCGCCTTTTCACTTTCTGCTACCATTATTATACATGAATATGGCCAATGTTTCAAGAATTTTCGAGCTTTTGTGACATTGGTTTTTCTCGCTTGCGTAAAATTGAACTTAAATGGGAAAAGTCAAGTTGTCAAACATGCCCAATAAAAAGAAGTCACTCTGTGCACATTTGACATTGTAATGAAACAGGTTTCAATGTATAATAATAGTATTGAAATACAAGGAGTGATTTTAGTAATGGCAGAGGTACAACTCAATAATATTTATAAAATTTATGATGGAAATCCAAAACCATCTGTAACAGATTTCAACTTAGATATTCAAGATAAAGAATTTATCGTCTTCGTAGGTCCGTCAGGATGTGGGAAGTCAACAACGTTAAGAATGATTGCCGGACTTGAAGAAATTTCTAAAGGTGAGTTAATCATTGATGGTAAAGTGATGAATGATGTCGCACCTAAAGATCGCGATATCGCCATGGTGTTCCAATCTTATGCCCTTTATCCACATATGAATGTGTACGATAATATGGCATTCGGATTAAAGTTACGTAAAATGCCAAAAGATCAAATTGATCAAAAAGTAAGAGATGCAGCTAAAATTCTCGGTCTAGAAGAGTATTTGGAGCGTAAGCCGAAAGCTTTATCTGGTGGACAGCGTCAACGTGTTGCGTTAGGTCGTGCGATTGTACGTAATGCAAAAGTATTCTTAATGGATGAGCCTTTATCTAACTTAGATGCCAAGTTACGTGTGTCGATGCGTTCTGAAATCATTAAATTACATGAGCGTTTAGCGACAACGACGATTTATGTAACCCATGATCAAACTGAAGCGATGACGATGGCATCACGTATCGTTGTCATGCGAGATGGTTTAATTGAACAAATTGGAACCCCAAAAGAAATTTACAACACGCCAAACACAGTATTCGTTGGTGGATTCACAGGAAGCCCGGCGATGAATTTCTTGAGTGGTAAAATCGAAAATGGTCATTTCGTTGTACCAACTGGTAAGTTCCAAATTCCAGAAGGTAAAAATAAAGTGTTGGTTGAGCAAGGTTATGAAGGAAAAGACATGATCCTTGGGATTCGTCCAGAAGACATTAGTAACGACCCATTGGTTGCAGAAGTACATTCTGGCGCTAAATACAATGCTGAAGTAGAAGTATCAGAATTATTAGGACATGAATTACTTGTCTCAGTCATCATTGGTGAACAAAAAGTAACAGCGAAGCTAGATGCGCGTAATGAAGTTGCGATGCACGACCGTATTGAATTAGTACTCGATATGAACAAAGCACACTTCTTTGATGCAGAAACTGAAAAAGTCGTACGATAGTTTGAAAAGATCAGTGAGGTTTGATTCTCATTTGGTCTTTTTTAGATGAAAAAACCTCCGAATTAACCGGAGGTCGTAGCATTTAGGCTTTTAAAGAATAAATTGAAGCAGTAAGAAGGCTGCGATAACAACAGAGGATAATTTGATTTCTTTAAAACGTCCTGTTAACAATTTAATAACGACATATGAAATCAAGCCAATTGATGTTCCATTTCCAATTGAAGATGTCATGGGCATGATTACAATTGTTAAAAATGCTGGAACTGTTTCTGTTACATCAGAGAAATCAACTTCTTTAATGTGAGTCATCATTAAACAACCAACGAAAATAAGGGCAGGGGCTGTTGCGACAAGTGGGATGAGATTAACAAGCGGCGCCAAGAAGATGATGGATAAAAACAAGACGCCTGTAACGAGTGAAGTAAGCCCTGTACGTCCACCTTCAGCGATGCCTGCTGCTGATGAAACTGTCGTCGCTGTACTTGATGAACCGAACAAAGAACCGATAACAGTACCAAGTGCATCTACCGTCATACCTCGTTGAAGTCCAGTGACTTCACCTTTTTCATCGACCATACCATTAGCCGAAGCAATCCCGTAAATTGTTCCTAATGCATCAAGCAAGTTGATCAGGAAAAATGTAAATCCGAGGGCGAATAAAGAACCCCAAGCAGCGCCGCTTACACTGGTGAAAAGGCTAAAGTCGAGGCGTAAAAATGAGACATCTAAGAAGTCACGACCAACGCCTGCTAAGCTAAAGGAAAAAGTTTCTGGCCAAGGTGTGTGTCCAGTTAAGTAAGCTAGAATAGTCGTTACAATAATTCCAATTAAAATGCCGCCTTTTACTTTTTTCGCAAATAACACAACCATGATGGCAAGACCAGCAAGTGAAAGTAATGCACCTAAAACAGGTGTCGGATTTTCTGAAAAGCTGCTGAAATCAACAAGTGCGACAAGTGTTCCTGGATTCGCAACGATAAGTCCTGATTGCCTTAAACCAAGCGCAGCGATGAAAAGTCCAATGCCAGCACCCAGTGCCAGTTTAATGTTTTGCGGCACACCGTCAATAATAAACTGTCTGATGCCACCAATGGATGTGGCAACAAAGGCGATCCCCGAAATGAATACCAATGCCAATGCCATTTGATATTGCCTAACAGCTGGCATATCTATGATGCCCGTCATCACAGCGACGGCAGGCATGGCGGTAAAAGCAAAGAAAGAACCGAGCCCCATTCCTGGAACTTGTACGAAAGGTAAATTAGCAGCAAAAGCTTTGAGTAAGGACCCCGCTGCAGCACTTAAAACACCTGCAACAAACACGCCATTCATGAGGGTAACATCACCTTGTCCGATTAGGTTGGGAATCGTCAAGATCGCAAATACAGAAGCGAAGAAGATGGTAATACCTGCCATGACCTCAGTACGTACCGTCGTGTTGTTTTGTTTGAGCTTAAATAATTTTTCAAAGTTCATTTCTTTTCTCCTTCTCTTCATCTCATCCTAATCATTGCAAAAAGGCATTCTTACGAGATGCGAATGCCTTTAAAAAATGCGTTCCTTCGACGAAAGAATAAGATCAAAAAAGCAACGATTTTTAAGTGCATTCGTAGTCTGCTATTTACGGTAGCAGGTAGAAACTTTTAGACCTTATTTCCAAATTATACGAATGATTATATTTTATATATTTTATTTTGTAGAGTCAAGTATAAAACCAAAAAAGTCAAAAGTCAACAAGGTTCGTGAAGAAAATTTAAATAAAGCAGTTTCTTTTTTCGTCAAACACTTTAGTATTCTCTTTTTTTTTCAAACTTTTCATTGACTAAACTGTTTTACAATAAAAGCTGTAGCGATCATTCGCTACAGCTTTCTTGAGGCACCTTTTAATTTGTTCCAAGCACAACACCCAGCTCTTTTAAATACTGTCGATATGCAATGCTCATTCGATCACTTACAAGTGAGAGTTCGACTTGTAAGTCAAGCGGTAGTTCTTCTGGCTTTTGATTTTCGACGACTGGTTTATCTTCACCGAAGATTTGATCTTGAAAGACAATGTGATCTTCATCTGATAACCCTGTTTCATAGTCGAATGACATAATGCCATATGCGACAGATTTGTCTTTAGTTTCTGGACGAATGGTTAAGATGATCGTCATATTTGTCTCTTTTTTGCGATCTTTTTTTGTGAATAAAACAGTTAAAGGTCGAATGATTTCATAGGTGTAGTAAACATATCTGCCTTCTCCTGTGCCATCTGGGTTGGGTTGGTAAATGGGAATTTCATCTGAAACGAGTCGGTCACCTTTTTGATGTACCGAATAATCTTCAATTTCTTGATGGGTTTCGTCGCCTAAAGAACCTTGATGAACGATGGCTAAATGACCGACATCTAAGAAGTTTTCGACAATACGCGGTGGCTTAGCGTCTACTTCTTGTGGTCCCCAAATAATATGGCGATAATTTGCCTTTTCCATCGGTTCATAATGGAAAAAGTCAGGCTTGTTTCCTGCTAAATTGACCCAGATATAGCCATATTTCTCCTGACATGGATACACGACAGATTTTGCTTTGTTCGGAATCGTTCGACCTTCTGTAAGCTGAGGGATTTTGACACAATCTCCATTTTGATCAAACTCCCAAGCGTGGTAAGGACAAACGAGACAATTATTCTTGACTTCACCTAGTGATAAAGCAGCTCCTCTGTGGATGCATAAATCTTTAAAAATGTGAACGCCTGTGTCATTTCTAAAGACGACTAAACGCTCCTCCATGACGATGACTTGTATGGGCTTCTCACCAACATCTGTGGAACGACAGACGACGATCCAATCTTCTAGCAACACTTTATCCTGTATCATTAGGATGCCTCCTTTAAGTTGTTTACTCTCCTTACTGCCTATTATAAGGGAATTCTTAGAAGATGTCAACTTATATTAAAAGTAAAGTTGAGCGTTTTAGCTTTCGAAGAAACTGAGCCACCTGACGTTTAAGCATTTTGTTTTTGGGATTTTTTGCAGAAAAACCAGAATATGTTGTAATTGTTTTTGACATGATATAAGCAGAAGTGTTATAATCTTTTTTAGATAGATCAAGCTTGGAGGTTTTATTTTTGACGATATTCATAACAAAGATCCTCATTTTATTACTTTCTTTTCGCGGTGGTGGCTCCTCATTACCTGGGAAAGTTGCTTTGAAATTAAACAAAAATATATTGACAAAGCTTGCTCGTGGCTATCAAGTTGTTTTAGTGACAGGCACCAATGGGAAAACAACGACAGCTGATATGATCGTTAAAACATTACAAGCCAATGGTTTAACAGTGGTTAATAACGCAGCTGGCGCCAATATGACGCCGGGCATTGTGACTGCTTTTATTAAATACCACCCATTCTTTGATAAGCGGTCTAACCGTTTTGCCGTCATTGAAGTTGATGAGGCTTACATGCGTCAAATTACTGGGATGTTAACGCCTGAGATGATTGTGGTAACCAATATTTTTAGAGATCAGCTAGATCGGTATGGTGAAACGACAACGACTTACCAGTTCATTTTAGAAGCCATTAAGAACGCGCCAAGTGCCAAGTTGATTTTAAATGGTGATGAATCGATGCTTGGGAATATGCCTATTCCTAACGCATGTCTTTATTACGGTTTTGAGCACCATGGAAAGCCGGAAATTGCCGCGAATACAGAGTCGATTTTCTGTCGTGATTGTAAAACAAAGTATGATTATGAAAGTATTGTCTTCAACCATTTAGGAAATTATCACTGTGCGAGTTGTGGGCATGCAAGGCCGAAGCTAGATTATGCGGTCACACAAGTTGAGTTAAGTCCAAGTGATTCGCAAGCGTTAATCAATGAGACTGAGGTAACGGTAGGTGTGCCGGGTCTTTACAACATTTATAATGCGGCATGCGCTTATGCAGTCGCGGACCAGCTCGGTATCAAAACGTCGATCATTAAAACGTCTTTAGCGGCTCAAAAAAGTAAGTTTGGGCGCTTTGAGTCCATTCGAATTGAAGACAGGACGATGAAGCTGCTGCTCATTAAAAATCCCGCTGGATGTAATCAATGTATTGACACGGTTGTCTTGGATGAGGATGAAGTGACGTTGTTATTTTTACTTAACGACAATTATGCGGATGGTCGAGACGTTTCGTGGATTTATGATGCGCATTTTGAAGCGTTAGCTGGGATGAAGGTGTCCAAAGTGATTGTAGGTGGCGAACGGGCTTATGACATGGCGATTCGTTTGAAAGTGGCAGGTCTAGACCGGGTTAATTTTACCATTTGCAAGGATTATCATGAAGTCATTGAAGCTGTAAAGCGACAAGAAAAAGATGTTTATGCATTTACGACGTATACGGCGATGACTTCTTTTAGGGCTTATTTGGTCGAGAAGGGGTATGCGAAAAAAATTTAATTTGAGGAGGTCCATTGTGAAATTAGAAATTTGCATTTTATATCCAGACTTGTTAAACAGTTACGGTGATACAGGGAATGCGTCTATTTTAGCACATCGTGCGAAGGAGCGTGGGATCGAAGCAGAGGTTCATCATGTGTCTGTTTCGGATACGTTTGATCCGGAAATTTACGACATTGTGTTAATGGGCGGCGGCCAGTTCCATGAGCAATCGGTTGTCGCAGCAGATCTTCGGGCCAGCAAAGGGGTGTTGTTGAAAGCGTATGTTGATGCGGGGAAAGTCGCACTGCTTATTTGTGGTGCTTATCAACTGGCGGGTGAATACTATGTGGATGATCATGGTGAACGAGAAGACGGCTTAGGGATTTTACCGGTTTATTCTGTGCCTGGAGAAAAGCGCATGATTGTTGATATTGTGGTGAAAGATAAAGAAGGGCATATTTACACCGGCTTTGAGAATCATTTGGGAAAGACGTATATTGGTGACTTGGAGCCGCTTGGTCAAGTCATAAGTGGCTTTGGGAATAATGGTGAAGATGGCTATGAAGGGTGTTGGTTTAAAAATACCATTGGGACATATTTACATGGACCGATTTTAGCGAAAAATCCTGAACTTGCCGATTGGATGATCAAGACGGCACTTGAATTAAAAGGTTTTGACATGACATTAGCGCCACTTGATGATTCATGGGAAAAAGCTGCCCGAGAAGATGTCATGCGTAAAGTAGGTGTAGCGGGATGAAGCTGCTAGGAGACGAAATGAAATGAACGATGAGATCATTGAAAAACTATACGATATCGTTGATGAGATGACCATGTTACTGGTCGAACATGGTCATTTGCGTTATTTAGATGCCCTTTGTGGTGCGGGGGCTAACATTGTATCTGCCGATGTCTTGCAAGAAGTCGACACAGAAATTGAAATCAAACTGTTCGCATTAGGGAAACAGTTGAATGACATGACATTTGAAGTAGAAGAAGTTCGAAAAGCGTTACAGCTGGCTTTGCTTAAAGGGTTGAAAGCTGATTATTTGTCCCTTGATACCATGACACCTGATGCCATTGCCATGATTGTTGGCTACTTAATCAACAAACTGATCTCTCATGCAACCCAGTTAAACCTGGCAGACTTCGTTGTCGGAACAGGAAATTTATTAACGGCGACGCTGAATACACTTGAGGCCGAATCTGTTGAAGTCTATGGCGTGGACGATGATTATCAAATGCTGGCATTGTCAAAAATGATGGCTGATATGCAAGATTACGACGTTCAATTTTTCCATCAGTCATCAGCAAGCGCACTAGCAGTTCCAAAAGTTGACGTGATCATCGGAGATTTACCAATAGAAGGCAAAGTCGACGTTGCTGATCTCACATCACAACTCGCAGCAGTAGGTTGTGATTTTTTACCTTATTTACTCATAGAAAACCATCTCGATTACTTGGTTGATGGCGGGTACGGCATTTATGTGATTAACAACGATTTCTTTTCTAAGACATATACGGCTGAATTTCATCAAGTTGTCTCAGAAAAAGCTGAAATTGGCATGCTCTTGCAATTACCTGAAACGCTATTTAAAGAAGCGTCTAAGCAAAAAAGTATCCTTGTCGTGAAGAAGCACCAATTAGATCAAGTAACAGCGAAAGAAGTTCTCGTAGGTCGTTTTCCGAACCCTAATTGTGTCGAAGCGTTTCATACGGTCTTGACGAAAATCGAAAAATGGATTACAATGAACAAATGGGAGCGCAACTGAATCGTTGCAAACGCATATAAAATCAATTAATGCATGTAGGAGTGAGTTTCATGACAAAAGTTTTAGCGATCAACGCAGGAAGTTCATCTTTAAAATTTCAATTATTAGCCATGCCAAGTGAAGAAGTTTTAACAGTCGGCTTAGTCGAGCGAATTGGATTAACAGATGGCGTTTTTAAAATTGAATTTAAAGACGAAGAAGTTAAAAAAACATTGGATATTCCAAATCATACAAAAGCGGTTGAATTACTGATGGACGCTTTGTTAGAAAATAAAATTGTCGAAAGTTTTGATGAAATTGCAGGTGTGGGTCATCGCGTTGTTCATGGTGGCGAAAAATTTGGTTCGTCAGTGGTTGTAACACCAGAAGTTTTAGCAGATATTGAAGCTTTATCAGATTTGGCACCACTTCATAATCCAGCGAATATGACAGGGATCAAAGCGTTCGTTGAAAAGTTACCAAATGCGATTTCTGTTGCCGTTTTTGACACAGCTTTTCATCAAACCATGCCAGCAACTTCCTATTTATATCCAATTAAGCACGACTTGTATAAAAAACATGCCATTCGTAAGTATGGTTTTCACGGCACATCGCATCAATTTGTATCTGAACGCGCCATTGCATTACTCGGGTTACCAGCTGACAAGACGCGGATCATCACGGTACACATCGGAAATGGTGGTTCATTAACAGCTGTTAAAGGTGGAAAATCAATTGATACATCAATGGGATTTACACCGCTGGCAGGCATCATGATGGGAACACGTTCTGGTGATGTTGATCCAGCAGTTGTTCCTTACATCATGGAAAAAGAAGGCATTGATGTGAATCAAGCAGTCGATCTGTTAAACAAACAGTCAGGACTTGTCGGGGTTTCAGAATTAAGTTCAGATATGCGTGACATTACATCAGGGGTCGAAGCAGGAAATGTCGGTGCAAAATTGGCGTTTGACTTATTCATTAAACGCATTACGGATTATATCGGTTCTTATTTGATGACACTTGGAGGTGCAGACGCCATTGTCTTTACAGCTGGAATTGGTGAAAACGCAGGTGTCGTCAGAAAAGCTATTTTAGAAAAATTAGCATTTTTAGGTGTTGAAATTAATGAAGAAGCGAATAACACCCGCGGACAAGAACTTTTAGTTTCGACCGCTGATTCAAAAATCAAAGCTTTTGTCATTCCGACCAATGAAGAAATCATGATTGCAAGAGACACATTTTCTTTTCTGACATCAACTTAAATACCATTTAAATCAACGTAAGTCGTTTTAAATGGTAAAAAGATATATTTTAGGTGAATTGTGGTAAGCGAGAAAAAACAGACTGTATGTAAAAAGACCACCTGGTGTGCTAAAATAGCACCAAGGAGGTCTTTTAAATGTTAGCAAGCAAAAGAAGGATATATCTAGTAAACGGAAAAACGGACATGAGAAAAGGAATAGATGGATTACTGTCGGTCATCGCAGACCAAGGGGACATCAATTTATTTGATCCAGAGGTGATGTTCCTGTTTCGATTCGCTTGTAACTCATTATGAAGCCATTTCTCGCTTACCATTATTTAACAGTACAACACTGTAATATGAATTGAACCGCCGTATACGTGACCCGTATGTACGGTGGCGTGAGAGGGGCGAATTAACTTTGATTAATTCCCTCTACTCGCTTACAATTTAAATTGCATTTTTAACTTTTCATACGTTTATCGTGTTACTTTGCTCTTTCACTACGCTTTTTCTGGTTGATCTACTTTTGATTGTGCAGTAAACATAGGAAGCAATGATAAGATAACAACAAAGCCAAATATCATTAGACATGACATGATTAAAAAACCAAATCCAGCATGAGTAGCATCCATAACAAGACCTAACAAACTAGCACCTAGTGCATTAATTAAGAAAGAAATCCCCATCCATACTGATGTTGCTCTACCCATATATTTCGGTTCAACATACTCCATTAATTTCGTATTCATAACAATCCTTGTCCCTGAATGAATCAACCCAAAAATAAAGCTTCCAAAGAAGAGTACTAAAAAGTAAGTATTTATAAATAAAATAAATAAATTTACTGAGGAGAAAAGAAATAGAAGTAAAACTAACTTTTCATTAGATATTCGTTTAACCATTAGTCCCATTAAAAATCCAGAAGTCAGGCCACCCACCCCATAAAACATATCTGATAACCCAAAAATAAAACTATTGGCTTCTACCACATCAACGACATAAGAAGGAAGAACAACATTATAGAAACTAGTAACTACAACGGGAATAACAGAAACCAAACCGAATAAGAAAATACTTTTCTTTTTTCTTAAATATTCAACGCCTTCTTTAAACATACTCCCAAATTTCTCCTCAACAGGATTGTTTTTAATCTCCGATTTATGCTTTATCGCAAAGATAAACATGCTACTTATCGTAAATACAAACATATAAATCCCTAATAACGTTTCGAATCTAAAAGCATTCAGGATAAAGCCGGCCCCAAGCCCTGAAGCTAGCATTCCCGCTTGTAAACTCATCTCACTTAAGGCATTCCCACTCATCAAGTGTTCTTTTGGCAAGATTTCTTGTGCAAAACTTCTTGAAGATGAGACATATATATTCCATCCGACACCATTTATGATGGCTAACAGATACATAAGCACCACTGAAAAGCCATTCAATAAAAAGGCGATCATGATGATAAGTATGACCAATACTCTGATCATAGACGAAGTATAAATAACTTTCCTTCGATCAAATTTATCTATAATTGACCCAGTAACTAAGGATGATAAAAATCCTGCCACAACATTAAATGATGCCATAAAACCTACATATCTAACTGAATTTGTAGCTACTAACATATACCAGCTCGTTCCTGTTGTTAATAGACCAATTCCAAAACAAGAAAAAATATCTGCTAGAAAAAAGTTTCTAAATTTCCCATTTTTCAAAGCATGCATTAACATACTTTAACCACCTCACAGTTTTATTTACCATATACGCTTTCCTTGACACAATTAGTAGGCGGAAACTTCAATCACTACTTCATCAAGTAGTTTCTTCATTTTATCCTTTATTAAGTTTGGATCATCATCTGTCATAATAACATATCCTAATCTATCATCTGAATTTCTAGGGACTTTGATACCATCATTCTCTTTTACATTGATTAAGTACCTCGTCACATTTTGATGATTTTTAATTTTATCAATACCTTTTATCGATTTTACTACACCATTTTCCTTAGCAACTATGTAACCTATAGCAGAAACCTTGTGATGCTTTTTTTTAAAGTCAACAGCTTCTCCCAAGTATTTGAGCACTGTCTGCTGGAAGATATTTATTCCATAAGCGTTTTTGATCAAGTCAGATGCTATATTATCTCCACCTGGTCTCCCATTTACTTCAATTATCTTTGGTCCCTCTTTTGTCTAGACGCTACGTTTAACTTGTCCTGTTTTTAGTATAGCATCAAATCTCCAACTAGAAAAGAAATAATGAGTGTATTGCTACATACAAATAGGCAAGCCTTTGAGTTACATTTGAAATAAATTCAAATGATATACTCTCCGGCTTTTCCCTTCGTCCACAACTTACGTGAAAGTTTCCTTCATACGGCGTTCCATCTTCAACTTTTAGACCGACTCAATTTTGTTTTCTTTATTACGACTCTTAAAATCTTTTGTAATGTTTATAATTCGTTTGTTTTTAAAACTTTAGAATTGAGTCTTCTAAAGTATCGTTTGCTTTCAAAGCAAGTTCTGCAAACAATGTGAAACAGGCTTCAAAACCTAAATGAAAATATTCACTTGATGTTTCAACATATATTTTACAAGCTAAATCATAACTTTCATCTCTCACTTTGTTTTCATCATCAAGTATTCTTTCTGCGATACTTCTGTATTCCTTTGTTTCCTGTAATTTATCGAATAATGCTGCTGTTGTTAATTTTGATATGTTCATGATTTCTTCCACCTTTATCAGCGATTTTTCGCTAGTATACCACCTTGCGGTTTTCCTTTTGTTGGAATTCCTTCTCATTCAATTTCTGCTTTAAGCATTTTATTGATGATGTTTAATAAATATTTATATTTAATTTCTAGATTAATTTTCGGTGACAGACATTGTCAAAGAAACCCTTGATGTCTATGTCTACAATATAATGTAACTTTGTTGCGTGTATATGAGTGTAACATCTTGCCATAGCGTCATGTATCGAACGATTAGGACGAAAACCTTAGCTGTTTAGCTGCTTCGACAAACTTAATGCCATAAAAACTTGGCTCTACAAAAATAATTTTTTTATTCATATTATAAATTCTCCTTCAAATATTTATTTTCCCAAATTTGGAAATCAGAAGTAAACTAGTTGACACACTCGGTCATCTTAAACTTACATCAAATACATCTTATGTTGTATTTACATCTATTATATGATATAATCATCAATAAGAAAAGACAATTAATTCGATGGAAATGATCGAAAAAAATGATAAAGAGAGATTTTATGAACACAAGACAGTTAGAAACGTTTCTATCTGCTAGTATTACACTCAACTTGACAGAAACTAGTAAAAGACTTAATTTCACGCAATCCTCAATTACTGCTCATATCAAACGACTAGAGGAAGAGTTAGGCTACGATTTATTCGAAAGATTAGGCAAGCGAATTATTTTAACAGAAAAAGGGGAAATGTTTAGAAAGAAAGCAATAGAACTTTTAAAGCTTATGAATGAATCAAAAGAAATTGGAAAAGCGCAGCATTTGATGAAAATAGGCGCACAAGAAAGCCAATGCATCTATCGAATCCCTAGCATCTTATCTAGACACAAAAATTTATATCCACATATTAAAATGTCATTTCGTCCTGCACATTCTAATTATGAAGTCGAAAAAAAAATCCTAGATAGTCATTTAGATATCGGATTCATTACTGATTTTAAAGTAGATTCTATAAAACTGACTTGCCACAAATTAATTGATGAAAAAATTCTGTTATTATGCTCGTCAGAAAACGCTCTAGCTAAGCATAAGCGTATCATGATAAGTGATTTGAAACATGAGACCTTTTTATTCACAGAAAAAGATTGCTCTTATCGGAATATGTTTGAAGCCTTGCTCCAAAAAGAGGGTGTTTATCAACCTAACATTATTGAATTCACTTCAATAGAGGCGATTAAGCAGTGTGTTAAACTTAACATCGGAATCACTGTACTCCCTGAACTTACAGTTACTCAAGAGTTAAAAAATGATGAGCTAATCGCAATCAGTACTGTAAAAAAATTTCCTGTCGCAAGTACGTATTTAGTTTATCATAAAAATAAACAATTATTGGAACACGAAAAATCATTCGTAGATTTAGCAATTGATTATTACTTAAATAATAAGTCAAATGAGCTTTAAATCAAAAAAACGTTTTTGTAATATACGAGTAGAAATACCATAATCCATACGATCTGATTCCCTAAAATCAGATCGTATGATACTGTAAATTTTCTAATATCACTCAATTATTTTTCAAAAATGAGACATCTTCTAAACTTATCCCTGTCTCATCACTGATCCATTTTATTACCTCTCGAATACGCTTATTACACTCTTCGTATCCATCTCCGACAACTATTGCATGCCCAATTCTACAAAAATATTGTTCAGGTGGCGGTGCAATCGTTTGCCCTACTTCTCCCCAAAATTCAAATTCAATTAAGTTTTTAATTTCAGGTGCTTGATTAACAACTTTTTCTATTGTTTGCTTTTTATCGGGCACAAAATAAGCAATATAGCTAACTTTGTTCTTGACTTGATTAATAACTGGGCAAGGATTTTTTATAGCTGCGTAAGCCGTTAATAAACTCATATCTATTCCTGACGAAAGATTTACAAGATATGGGATCTTATCTCCGGCTAGCCTACCACCAATTTCAACAATTACTAAACCTTGAGAACTATTCAATATTTCGGTATGAGTTGCACAGTTTGTTAAGTTTAATGCTTTAATTCCTTGCTCAGCAATATTATATAAGCCTTGTTTTAATTGTTCATCTATTTTCGCCGGAACTAATTGACCTATCTCTTCGAAATAAGGTTCTTTATTTTTAAATTTAGATGTAACACCTAAATGAATTATTTTATCATTAAAAACAACAGATTCTACACTATATTCTAAGCCGTCTATATATTCTTCAATTATATAGCTATTTTCTATTCCCATACCCCATCCATCTGACGAGTTTTTCTTATTACTTGTTTTAAGCGTATCCGATAGCTGATTGATGGAATCTATTCTTTTTACATTAATACTTGAATAACCATTAATCGGCTTCAAAACTGCAGGAAAAGCAATTTGAGATTCTACTGCATTTAATGCATCATGATCAAGGATTTCCATAAAATTCGGAACTTTTAACCCTTTCTCTTTCAAAGCTAAACGCATGAGATATTTATTTCGAACTTTCTTTGCTGTAGCAGTTGAATAAAAATGTAGGTTCAATGCTTCAGATAATTCCGCAGTAACTTCTACAAGATGTTCACTTTCAGATAAACGATTTTTATCCATTCTTATAACCCTTCCTTTCATTAGTGCACAAGGTACAAAACGAAGAGAAAAGACATTGCACCTTAGACACCATTTATTATTTTTGAACATCTATTTAAATATCAATTACAAATGAAAGAAAATGATGAAGCGAAATCAGTATTTTGACCAGCATTGTCATAAAACTGCACAGTTAGTTGCTTAGGGTGATTAGCACTAACTGGTGTCAACTAAATTTGACAATATCATAACCATCCTGGTTATCTCATTTTAATTTTACAGTCGCAAGTTTTTTTATTTGGATCATTGTTATTTTTATTTTTTTGAAAATACTGTTTTTAAAAATACCATTTAAATCAACGTAAGTCGTTTTAAATGGTAAAAAGATATATTTTAGGTGAATTGTGTTTTTAACACAGTTCCTTTTTTTTGATGGTTGTGTTACAATTAGTCTATCTAAGAAAATAAAGTTTTGAAAAGTTGAGGTTTTTGAATGTGGAAGCAAGCTATGTAGATTCGCTATACAAACAAATAGAAAAGAATTTGAATGTAAAGAGTAAGCAGATTGAATCAGTATTGACCCTGCTAAAGGAAGGGTCTACTGTACCCTTTATCGCGCGTTACCGGAAAGAAGCAACAGGTGGACTTGATGAAGATCAGATTCGTGAGATTAGCAAAGCGTATGAATATGGCGTCAATCTAGAAGAACGCAAGCTAGATGTGATTCGTTTGATTAGTGAAAAAGGGATGATGACGCCAGAGCTTGAAGCTGCAATTAAAGTTGCTGGGAAACTGACAGAAGTTGAAGATTTGTATCGACCCTTCAAAGAAAAGAAAAAAACCCGTGCAACGGAAGCGAAGCGTAAAGGGTTAGAACCGCTTGCTATGTTTCTTTTGGAATACGGCAATGATGACGTGGAAGCGAAAGCAGGGGAATTTTTGTCAGAAGAAGTCGAAACAGCAGAAATGGCTTTGTCTGGTGCGATGGACATTGTGGCTGAGGTTGTGGCAGATGATCCAGCTTTTCGAAAGTTGGTTCGTGGACAGATCATGAAGTCCGGCAAATTAAGCGCACAAGTGAAAGATGAATCTTTGGATGAAAAGGGTGTTTATAAGCAATACTATGACTATGAGTCAGTGATTAGTAAAGTTGCCAATCATCAAGTGCTTGCTATGAATCGGGCAGAATCTGCGAAAGTCATTCGTGTTGGCATCGTTGAAGATGCGGATTTTATCACTGGACGCATTAAAGCAAAATTTATTCAAAAAGAAGGATCGACAACAGGTCAATACGTGGCTTTGGCTATTGAAGACGGCTATAAGCGGTTAATCAAGCCTTCTATTGAACGTGAAATTCGAGCTGAGTTAAAGGAAAAGGCTGAAACGGGTGCTATTCATATTTTTTCGGAAAATTTACGTCAACTGCTTTTACAACCACCAATGAAAGACCGTGTTGTCCTCGGTGTTGACCCTGCATTTAGGACGGGGTGTAAGCTGGCTGTTGTAAGTCCAACAGGCGCAGTGCTTGCTATTGATGTGATCTATCCGCATGAAGCGTCAAAAGGCGCAAAGCCCAACCCTACTAAAGTGGCAGATGCAAAGAAGAAGGTGACTGCGCTCATTGAAAAGCACGGTGTTGAGATTGTTTCCATTGGAAATGGGACAGCCAGTCGTGAAACTGAAGCCTTTGTAGCCGATGTGTTGCGCGACATTGACAAAGATGTGAAGTATGTGATTACCAATGAAGCGGGCGCATCTGTTTATTCAGCAGGTCGTGTTGCACAGAAAGAATTTCCCGACTTTGCAGTAGAAGAGCGTTCAGCTGTTTCCATTGCGCGAAGGTTGCAAGATCCTCTGGCTGAATTGGTTAAAATTGATCCAAAGTCTATTGGTGTTGGTCAGTATCAGCATGATGTCAATGGGAAAGCCCTTGATGAGTCACTCAATTTTGTGGTGGAGACAGCGGTTAACCGTGTCGGTGTGAATTTGAACACGGCGTCGCCATCTCTGTTGACGCATGTAGCAGGTATGAACGGAACCATTGCTGATAATGTGGTGGCATACCGAGATGAAATTGGTCGATTTACGAACCGAAAGCAGCTTCAAAAAGTGAAACGTTTAGGGGTAAAGACGTATGAGCAAGCAGTTGGTTTTTTACGAATCCCGAATGGAGAGAATCCGTTAGACATGACACCGATTCATCCAGAGAGCTATGATCTTGCACAAAAAGTCATGGAAAATCTTGGCGTGACAGTTGCTGATTTAGGAAGCGAAGCCATGAAATTAGCAGTCGATCAAGCTGATGGAAAAAAACTAGCCGCGATACTAGGTGCGGATATTTTCACCGTTCAAGATGTCCTGGCTGCACTTGTTAGTCCTAATCGTGATTTACGTGACGAATTAGATGCACCGCTTTTACGTCGTGATGTTTTAAAATTAGAAGATATCACACTTGGCATGGAGCTTGAAGGAACCGTTCGTAACATTGTTGACTTTGGTGCTTTTGTGGATTGTGGGTTGAAAAATGATGGCTTGGTTCATCTTTCTCAAATGAAAAAAGGGTTTGTTAAGCACCCGATGGACGTGGTGAGCGTGGGAGATGTGGTAACGGTTTGGGTGAAAGAAGTTGATCAGTCTCGTGGTCGTTTAGGATTGACCATGATCGCACCAGCATAACAAAATTGGAAAAACGGACCAATGAAAAGAGTAGGTGATGAACAAGTGAATGAAGAAAATCAAGTGTACGAAAGATTACCGAGGAAAAAAATAAGCTGGCTCACTGTGTTGTCTATTTCAATACTAACTTTTACCGCTGGTATTGTGGCGACTTACTTGTTTTTTGAATGGGAGCAAGCAACGATCGTTAGAAACTTAGAAGGTGAATCATTTGATGACTTTTTAAGGGTATTAGGTGAATTACAGAACAATCACTATTTTTTTGATGAAGATGTTGATTTAATTCGCGGTGCGATTGATGGCATGATTGCATCCACCGGAGATGCCTATACCAATTTTTTTACCGTGTTAGATTTTGAAGACGCAATGGGTCATTTGCGTGAGAGTTTTTACGGTATTGGTGCAGAAGTCGCAACAATTGGTGGAGATGTGGTCATTGTCACGCCAATGCCAGGATCACCCGCAGAGCACTATGGTGTGCTCGCCGGTGATGTTGTGCTCTCTGTAGATGGAGAAGATGTGAGAGATGAAAATTTAAGAGAAGTCATTGACAGGATTCGTGGTGAATATGGCACTGTTGTTACACTTGGGATTTTGCGTGCAGGCACGCAGTTAATTGATATTGATGTAACACGGGGACGCATTGTCAATGAAACTGTGACCACAGAGGTTTTTGAAGCGAATGGCGAAAGGATAGGCCTTATTAGCGTTTCGACTTTCGGAGAAACGACATTACGAGACTTTAGAGATGCCATTGAAGCTTTAGAAGAAGTAGGCATTGAGGGTCTAATTGTTGATATGCGAAATAATGCGGGTGGCTATCTGAATGCCGTTAATGGCATGGTCAGTTATTTGTTACCAAGTGGCTTAGTCATTACCTCTGCTGTTGATCGAGATGGGAACGAAACCGTCCATTTAACAAGAGGGGGAGCTGAGCACCGACTCGATGTTGACATTGTGACGCTGATTAACGGTGGAAGTGCCTCAGCTTCGGAAATTTTTGCGGCAGCTATGATAGAATCAGGTGGCTTTGAAGTGATCGGAACCACTTCTTTTGGCAAAGGAACCGTTCAACAATCACGATCAATTGGAGAAGATGGCATCCTACAATTGACGATTCAAGCTTGGCTGACGCCTGATGGTCACTTGATTGAAGGTCATGGTGTTGTCCCAACGCAGTATGTTGAACCCGCAGAATTTTTAAGTATTTCCCAGGTGCATTTAGGTGATGAAACGTTATTAACCTATGATCAAGTTCATTCTGGCGTGTCTAGTGCGCAGATGATTTTGGAACTTTTAGGCTACCCAATTAATCGTACAGACGGCTATTTCGATGCATTGACAGTAGAATCAGTCCGTGAATTTCAAGCTGACAAGGACTTAGAAGCCACAGGAGACATCGATAGGTTAACAGCCAGTGCTTTATCAGTAGCACTACGCGACAAAGCAAGGAATCCTACATATGATGTTCAGCTCCAAGCTGCGCTTGAATGGTTGAGTCGTGAGTAATAATTTTGAAAGAAATGGGAAACTCTATTTAGGTAGTGTATACGCGAGATGAAAGATGCCTTTTCGTCTCCTTTGTACCGACGCTACTGAGAAGTTCCATTTCTTTTTTACTTAAATATAGCATTGTTGTCATAAATAAGCTTTTCACTTCGTAATCTTGAATGAGAAAGTGAAATAAGATATCATGACTAAGGTTTATCTTTGAATTTGAGTAGAAAATGGGTCTTTATGTTTGAGATCAGAAGGTGAAATAAATGACATTTTTCAAACGACATTGGTTTAAAATGCTTCTATGCTTGCCGTTTATTCCAGTAGGTGCTTTAATTTATTCTCTTGACCAATTTACAGGTATTGATGAGTCCATCAGATTTTTAGCGACCCTTGTACTCCTGACGTTAACCTGTTCATTCTTTTTTCTAGGTCTTTATGTTGAACTTAAAAAAAGAGATGTCGAAAACAAGCGTGTTCAATTTAAAATGACAGGCTTTAGATTTGGTATGATTGAAATGGTTCGTATCGTTTTCAGTTTAGTCATCGTTGTCTTTTCAGCGATTGTTTTTGATTATGCAACGATGAGTCGACGCTTTGTGAATGTAATAGACAATATTGCTGCACCACCTGAGCTGCAAGCTCAAAGGGGATATAGTTTGGTGACCATGTCTGATTTTGATGTGAATGGGCAAGTCAGTTACGGACGTGTTGGCGTTTTAACAGTCGTAGATGAAGTGAAAAAACGTGCACTAGATGTGTTTTTATCTGATCAGAACTTTATTTTAAATCCCATCCCAACACCATTTGATTCTCCCATTGAAATGATCAATGCTTTGTATGAACACGAAATAGATGGCATGATTATCGGAAGTAACTTTATCCATGTGTTTGATGAGCTAGAACGTTTTGAAGAGATTGCATCAGACACCCTTATTCTGAGTCAGTTTGATATTGAAGTTGAAACGTTTCCGAGAGTTGAGATCGACCCAGGAAAGCCGTTTTCCATCTTACTTTTGGGTTTAAATCAAAATGACCAAGCATTAACCAGTGGCACCATTAATACATTCATGTTGTTGACAGTTAATTTAGAAGCATTATCTTTTACGATTACGTCTATTCCAAGGGATAGCTATGTTCCCATTCCGTGTAACAATTATATCAAGGACAAACTCTCACATACAAACTTAGGTGGCTCTGCGTGTGCCATCGGTGCCATTGAACATATGTTTGAGATGGAAATTCCTTACTATGTCAAACTGAATTTCACAGGGTTTATGGAGATTGTTGACCTTTTAGATGGGATTGAAGTTGATGTGCCATTGGCTTTTGAAGAACAAGATAGCATGCGACGCTTTGGTGCAGATTACTTGATCCGATTAGAAGCAGGTAGACAACGACTTAATTCGGAACAAGCATTGGCACTGGTGCGTCACCGTGGAAAAACAGGAAATAGTGACATGAGTGGCGATGATTTTACGAGAGTTGAGCATCAACAGCTTGTCTTTCAAGCCATGTTAAGTGACATGTTTGATCAAATAGAAAGTGTAAATGATATTTTACCTTTACTTGAAGTGATTGGTAACCACGTGGAAACCAATTTAAATGCGCATGAATTAATGACGATTGGTCAGTATCTCATTGGACTGCTTTCAAGTGAACAAGGGTCGACGTTAATGCGTGAGATTCATTTTATCAATATCGTCATTTTAGGGGATACGACAGTTATAAATGTTAGACATTATGGAAGGCTCTGGGTCTCTTTTCCATGGATTGAACGGATAGCTGAAGCGAGAAGGTTAATGATGATTAATTTAGGTTTAGAAGCGCCTGAATTTAGTTTTACATTCGAGTATAATGGTTTTATGAGGCCGAAACGAGAATGGGGGCAGATAACGATCAGTCATGAAAATGCGGATTAATTAAAAAGGAGAAAATTTATGAGTCCTGCCAACAATGGATTAAAAAAAGCAATGCTGTTTATAAGTGTGATTTTATGTGGTGTCTTTCTGGTTAGTGGTGTCTTTTTGTTCGTGCAAATGGGTCGAGTGTTAGGCAGCGGGAATCCCGAGCTTGAAATATCTTCTTGGACACCAGAGGAGCAACAAAGAGTTGCTGAATTACCTGAGTTAGAAGGGTATAAGTTACGTCAAAATGCAACGGGCTACCAAATTGAATTATTTGAACTATTGGTTCATACACATCAGCGTTTTCAGGAAACGGGGTCTGAGCACGACTTAGAAGCTTATGCGATTGCCATCGTTAGAAATTTTATTGCTGATTTTTTTACACTGTCTAATAAGCGCTCTAGATCAGATGTTGGCGGTTTACAGTTTTTTTCAGAAGACTTGGTGGATAATTTCAGAAGGTTTGCGATCGACGAATTTTACTTGTATTTAAACCAACACATTGAGATGTTCGGGAGTGATGTCTTACCGACAGTTGCTGATACGACCATTTTGGATGTCATGTTTGAGTATCGAATCGTCGACATCGAAGAAGTGGCCACTGGAATGGAAGAAATGGCAGATATCTATCAGTTTCACCATGGTGACGAAGCGGTTACGGGTCAACAAATGAGCACGATTGTCATCGATGCCCAGTGGACTTACGATCCTACGACTTTACCTTATATTGATGAATTTCAAAAGACAGGGCGATTTGTTCTTGTGTTTCACGACGAAATTGTTAGCATCTATCTGGTAGGTTTAATCCCGACTGAGGCGTATATTGACCCATGGTAGTTGATGAAAGTTGGAACAGTTGATTGCATAATCAGCTGTTCTTTCTATTAAAAAAGAAATTATTTTTCAAATTCTCTTTTTTCTGTCGGTTTGAAGCAGTAAAGCAGCAATTTAACCTTGAAATAGATAGAAATTTAGGGTATAATGGTTAAGATTGCGATGTTTTGATATTATTGGAATGAAAACTAAATTGCTTATTTGGTGATGGAAGGTGGAAGTTATGGTTTTTTTAAAGCAACATTGGTTTAAAATACTTATTTTGCTACCATTCGTTTCGGTTGGGATTTTGATTGATGTCTTAGATAGATTTACAGGTATTGATGAGTCGATGCGACTTTGGATAGCATTTGTACTGATAACAGGAAGTGTTTCGTTGTTTTTTTTCGGGCTCTTTTTGGAATTCAGCAAAGGTAATCTTGAAAAAAAGAAAATTCAACTTAATGTGGGTCGTTTTAAATTCGGTATGATTGAAATCATGAGACTTGCTTTTAGCGTGTTAATACTCGTCATTTGTTATGTCACTTTTACGCTAATGACAATCGGAATACGTATTGAACGCATTATCACAAACGTGACAGTACCAGCTGTGATCGCGCAACAAGTTGAACGGAGTTATAGCTTGGTAGCAATGGCTGGTTTTGATATTGATAATCAAGGGAGTTATGGGCGGATAGGTGTTTTATCTTTAACCGATACGTCGATAGAAATGGCAATAGAAGACTTTTTATCTGAACAAAATCTCATTCCGAATTTTGTTTCGACGACATTTGCTTCTCCATTAGACATGATCGTTGCTTTATACAGTGATGAAATTGATGCCATGGTGATTGAAAGTAGCTTTGTGCAGAACTTTGATGAAGATGAACGCTTTAGAAATGTAGGAAACGAAACGTTTGTTTTGAGTCAATTTATGGTTGAAGTCGAAAAAGAGCATCTTGAAAGAACTGAAATGGTCCCAGGAGAGCCATTTTCGATGTTGATTTTGGGATTAGATGCATCTGATGACGGAGACTTGACAATGGGAAGATTTGATACCCTCATGTTACTCACTGTTAATGTAGAAAACTTGTCTTTTACATTGGTTTCTATTCCGCGAGATACGTGGGCCTATATTCCGTGTTTTCATCATTATGACAGGTTAGGGCATACAGGTGGAAATCCAGCATGCGCTGTACGTGCGGTTGAAAGTATTCTTGATATGGAAATCCCTCACTATGCAGTTGTCAACTTCAACGGCGTCTTGGATATTGTTGATGTCTTAGGTGGTCTCACCATCGATGTTCCCTTTTCATTTTCAGAACAAGATAGTCGAAATCGCTTTGGAAACCACCTGATTGAAGTAGAAGCAGGTGTGCAACGATTGAATAGCGAACAAGTTTTGGCGCTCGCTAGATTTAGAGGAATGGTAAACCATGATTTTGGACGTGCTGAAAACGGCCAATTGGTGATGGAAGCTCTTATTCGTGAAATGTTGTCCAACATGACAAGCGTAAGTGATGTACTTCCTATTTTGGAGATGATTGGGCATAATGTCCAAACAAATTTTACAGCTCATGAATTAACGTTGCTTGCGCAATATATGTTAGAGTATGTCGCTCACATTAGAAATATTAATTTAATGGAAGAAGCTCACTTTATTCAAATGGTCATTTTCGGAGATCCGATACAAATGCATGGGATGGATGTGATGCTGCTCTGGCCAGCAAGAGTTGCAGAAGCGAGAAGGTTCATGATGATTAATTTAGGCTTAGAAGCACCACAATTTGCATTTGAATTTGCATTTGATGGATTTCTTCCACCAAGAAGAGCATGGGGAGAAATCACCCATGCTTACGGTAGCAGTCTCTCAATTGATGACGATGAATGGCCATTAGTCACTTGGCCGACTGATCCTACTGTTCCTTTTTTAGAAGAACAGCCGTTCATTCCGTCCTCACCTGAAGGGATGGATGACGATTTTGGTGGTACTTTGGATGGCTCTTTACCGTTTGATCCAGCTCCAACGACAGTGGAACCCGATCTGGAAATGACGACACCAACACCGCCCTCTGATTTAGATGTAGCCCCGATTCCCACAACGCCGGCTTCGGATCCAGAAGGTGGCGACCCCGCAACGCCAGAAGATGAATAACTGATCAAGTTCAGGCAGAAATGAGTTATAGGAAGATGATAAAGTCATGAATTTTGACAAGAATAAAGCCAGAAAGATATTTCTGGAAATAGGGGTTGTAGTAGGTGTTGCTTTTTTGTTCGGAAGTGGCTTGTTATCACTACAGTTACGTGTTTTTATTGGTCGTACGCCTGACATCATGGAAGAACAGATCACACTGCCATATGAGGTGCAAGTCATGATTGACGAAGGGCGTGATACCATTTATAAATTGCGTCGAAATGCGACAAACTATCAACTTGCGTTATTTGAACAGCTCATTCAAGCACATGAACAATTTCATGACACCGAATCGGATGTTCATTTAAAACATTACGCAGGGATCATTGTCCGAAATTTTGTCGCTGATTTTTTTACCTTGTCTAATAAAAACGCAAGAACAGATGTAGGTGGTCTACAGTTTATCTCAAAAAATTTGATAGATGATTTTAGAAACGTTGCTGTTGATGAGTTTTATTTGTATTTAAATCAGCTTATCGATCTTTATGGCAGACAAGCTTTACCAACGGTTGAGGCAACGACCCTTTTAAACGTGATGTTTGAGACCAGATGGATCGACATTGAAGATGAAGAAGTCACAACGTTTTATCATGATCAGCCAGCGCCTTTAATGGAAGAGCTTAGAACCATTGTTGTGGAGATTGAATGGACATACGAGACTTCTGAACTTGCGTTTGTCAATGAATTTCAAACGCGTGCAAGAGTTGTCTTATTAGAAGATGAAGCAGGTATTCGCATACATGTGATTGAAAGATTAGAAGCACCAATAGAAACGCAGGATTTAAATTCGTGGTAACATCACAAAATAAAAGCAGTTAATTCAAATTGACTGTTTTTTTATAATGAAATAATAGATCGGTTGACGTTTTCATAATGGAAATCAAGTACATAATATGGTATACTTTAAGAATCAAAAATGAAGGATTCATTTTTGATTCAATGATAAATTTTGGTCAGTGAGCCAAAGATCAGAAGGAAGTGGAAAAGAATGTTCATAGGGATTCTTTATTTTTTCATTATTTTAGTTGTGATTTCAATCTCAGCGATTGCAGGTATCAGTGGTGGTGTTGTTTTAAGACCGATCTTTGATGCCATTGGCTATCACAATGCGACATCCATTGCTTTTTATAATGGCATTGCTGTGATTACGATGGCAGTGGCATCAACAGTTAAACAGGTGCTCATGGGAACGAGGATTAATTTTATAAAAGTGCTTTTTTTAGCAGTGGGTTCTTTTATCGGTGGTATTATCGGTCAGTTTCTGATGGATACTATTTTATACCATATCGGTGAGAATGAATTACAGATTATTCAAAGTGTGTTGTCTATTGCGTCATTGATCTTTGTTTTAGCTTTTACCCGTGAAAACATTAAGAAATATGACTATAAAGGGTCGTTATGGTATGTCTTAACGGGGCTGGGACTTGGTGCATTTTCAACCTTGTTAGCCATTGGTGGTGGCCCTATTAATGTGATCGTATTTGTTATTTTATTTGGAATTACGCTAAAAGAAGCGACAGTTTATTCGATTACCACCATTTTCTTTGCGCAAATCGCACGTGTGGGTACGATGTTCATGGAGTATGGTTGGGTTACTTTTGATTTAAGGTTGCTCTTCTTTATTGTTCCAGCAGCTGTCATTGCAGGCATTGTGGGTGGACGTTTAAATATTTTACTTGCTGAAGTAACAGTGATGAAAGTTTTTAAATTTGTCGTGATTGCAACGATTTTGCTCAACATTTACAATGTGCTGCAGATGGCATTGTTCTAAACCGAAAATCGTTGAAACTTAGACCAGGCGACGACACACGTGTATCGTGCTCGGTTATTTACGACGTTTTGTACTAGGTCTTATGAATTAAATATGTTATAATGAAGGATGGCAAAAGTGTCAATCCTTTTTATGATGAGTTCAAAGTGGTGATGTGTAATGATGTTGAGTGAAAATCTTAAAGAGAAGCGCGCTAAGTACGACTTTTTTGATGGTGTCGTCTTGGTGGCAGTTCTCATTTTGTCTGCTTTGGGGATTTTATTGGTTTTTAGTATTACGGGGACTTCTATTTTTAATAATCGGACGGGTGATCGGTTAGGCTATATGATACACTCTACGACAGGTGTTGTTTTAGGCGTTATCGCCATGATTGTAATGGCGCTTGTTCCAAACAAGTTATTTCGTGAAAAGTTGGGGTTACCTATTTTACTGGGAACACTTGTGATCTTCGTGATGACACCCATTTTTGGACAAGGTGTGCCGACGTCACCAGAAGCGACAAGGTGGCTAAGGATTCCAGGGGTGATTACATTCCAAGCAGTGGATCTTGCACGCATCGGATTTGTGCTATCACTTCCTTGGCTCATAAAAGTGCTGATTGATAAACGACGCTATTATTCTAAAAAAATTGGGTCTGCCTATTTAATTCCATTAGCTTATGTGTTTTTATGTACGCTTTTGGTCATTGCACAACCGGATTTAGGAAGTGCAATGGTTATTTTTACAATTGGGATTGTGGTCTTTTTAAGCAGCGGTCTGCATCTTAAACAGCTTACTTTTTTTCTACTTGTTGCAGTAGCTGCACTTGTCGGTGTTGTACTTGTGGGTGTTGATCTGTGGGAGTATCAAATTGATCGTATTGATGTATGGAGAGATCCCTTCAATCATCCAAATGGACATCAAATTGTGATGGGATTCGTTTCAATTGCACTTGGCGGTTGGTGGGGTGAAGGCATTGGGAGGAGTACGACAGCACTGGGTTTTGCCATTGAGCCTCATACAGACTTAATTATTACCATTCTCTCTGAAGAATTAGGTGTGATCACCGTTTTTATGGTCATGGGTTTGTATTTTCTCATTGCACTCAAATGTTTTTTGACTGCGTTAAAGTCGCGTGACGTCTTTAGTGCGTTGGTTTGTATTGGCATCGGAACTTTCTTTTTAGCACAGCCATTTGTCAATTTGGGAGGGGTGAGCGGTGTGATTCCATTATCTGGTGTTACACTGCCACTGATTAGTTATGGGATGACAAGTCAACTTTCAACGTTTGTTTTAATTGGTCTTTATTTCAACATGAGACGTTATATTTTAATTGACGTTGAAAAACATAAAGCAGCTAAGAAAAAGAAAGAAACGCGTCATTTATACTTGCTACCACGTGCTAACTAGTGCATCACAACATAAGTAACCACGCCTATTCATGCGTCTCATTTCCAACTACTGCGTCAACTCGTCCTTGCGTACCTACATTGGTACGAGTCGTCCTCGTTTCCTTGTATTTGAAAATGATACACGCCAATATGCGCTACTACTTACATTTTGCTGCACTAGTTTGGACTTTCATGTTTCGAAAATAAAAAGACCTCTGCTTCATGAGATAAGAAGATCTTAAAAAGGGATGAGATTGAGGATGAAAAAGAATGAAAAAATTTAATGTAACGGGGACATGTGTACCAAACAAGCACTATATGGTAGATGTAACAGCAAAGCTTGAAGCGATTAAAGTGATGATTGATGATGGCGATTATTTCACGATCAATCGTGGACGGCAGTACGGTAAGACAACGACATTGTCGTTGCTTAGAAACTTTTTAAGCGCAGATTACACGGTTATTTCTTTAAGTTTTGAAGGCGTTGGAAAAAAAGTTTTTGCTGATGAAACATCTTTTTGTCAGATGTTTTTAAAGCGGATTTTTCAAGCACTTCGGTTTTCGGGTGTTTCAGAAGCAGAACGCGGCGCGTGGCTTTCAGAAGATGTTTATGATTTTGTGACGCTTGGGGAACATATCACGTATTTATGTGAAGAAAAGAAATATGTTTTACTCATTGACGAAGTGGATAAGACCAGTCACAATGATGTCTTTCTTAATTTTTTAAGTAAGCTTCGAGAAAAATTTTTAGCAAGACAAGTAGAGATGGATTTTACGTTTCATAGTGTTATTCTAGCTGGTGTTCATGATGTTCGTAATATAAAAGAAAAATTAATTCAAGAGGGGCTTTACGCACCTCAATTGGGAGAAACTGTCATTTATAATTCGCCTTGGAACATTGCAGCAGATTTTGATGTGGATTTGTCGTTTTTAGCAGTTGAAATTGAAACGATGCTTCAGGCGTATGAAGAAGACCATGCAACTGGGATGGCTATCAAAGATCGGGCACAAGATATTTATGATTATACAGGTGGATATCCTGTTTTAGTGTCACGAATTTGTAAAAACATTGATGAGAAGCTTGAGAAAAATTGGTCTGTTATGGGTGTCAGGCAAGCGGTAAAATTGATTTTAAAAGAAGATTCTCCTTTGTTTCAGAGTCTGATTAAAAACTTAACAAGTCATACAGAATTTTCTAACCTTGTGAGAAAAATGATCATGGAAGACTTACAATTTCCGTTTAAACTTCAAGATCCCTTTGTGGCGACGGGTGTTCGATTTGGTTTTTTTAAAGAAAGAGAAAGCAAGGTAGCCATTGCTAATCCTATTTTTGAAATGTATTTGATGGATTATTTTGTTAATGAAAAAATTCGTTTGGACATTAAGAAAAATGAGAAAAATGAGGTTATCGCAGATCAATCAATGATTATCCAAGACGGAAAATTCAATATGGAAATTTGCATGCAAAAGTTCTCTCAGTATTATCACACGCACTACAGTCAAAAAGATCTAGATTTTATTGAACGTGAAGCACGATTCTTCTTTATTTTCTTTATTAGCCCGATGATTAATGGCAAAGGGTTATTAACATTAGAATCCCAGGATACAGATGGATACCAACGGGATATTGTGGTGACTTATTTAGAGCAAGTGTTTGTCATTGAATTAAAAATTTGGCGTGGTGAAGCACGTCAGAAAAAAGCATACATGCAATTGCTAAGTTACATGGATAAAATAAACTTAAAAGAAGGTTATTTACTCACATTTGATTTGCGCAAGCAACGTGAGACGCATCATAGATGGGTTACACTGGATGAGAAAAAGATCTTGGATGTTCAGGTGTAGGAGAAGGTGTCTGCCGACGACGGACTTTTCAGCGCTTTTTATCTGCACCTTCCTACTAATTAGGGATTATGGCAGCTTTTTCGCAATCCTACAGACTTTAAAATCGTTCAACTACGAAAATTTTATGAAATCTCAAAATGCAATTCTAGGTGCGTGTGTGAG
>WRKJ01000079.1 GCA_009778135.1 Defluviitaleaceae bacterium | reverse complement strand
ATTTATACCTGTTTGTAAAGTAGCAACTTTTAATATCATCCTTTTGGAATATAATGCCAATTCCTCTTGCACAATGAAAGAAAAAGGTGTAAAATGAGTAAAGAGGTAGAAACTGAGGATCAGATTAAATTTAAAGAGTTGGTGAATATGAGAAAGAAGCTAATCAGCATCTTAATCGTTTCCAAAATTGAATAGAAGAAGTGATATGAAAAGGAGCTCATTGATCACATGACGTTAACACGAATATTACCTTTCACGAAACAACTCCTCCAAACTTGCGTTATGCCTGGAGATAAAGTGATTGATGCAACCTGTGGAAACGGGCATGACACTGTATTTCTGTCAAAACTGGTCGGAGAAACAGGTGTTGTTTTTGCTTTTGACATTCAAGAGCAAGCCATCAAGCAGACACGACAACAACTTGAAAAAGAAAAGCGACAAAATGTAACGTTAATTTTAGACTCTCATGCCAATGTTCATCAGTATGTTAAAGATGACGTACGTGCAGCTGTTTTTAATTTAGGCTATCTGCCAAATTCGGATCACCAAGTGACAACTCATGGCGCATCGACTTGGGAAGCTGTAGAAAAGATGTTAAAGCTATTAACCATCGGTGGTGTGATCATCCTTGTTATTTATCATGGACATTCAGAAGGAAAAGTTGAGCGTGACTATCTTGAAAATCAAATTCAAACATTGGATCCTGTTCAAACATCCGTCCTAAAATATGCGTTTTTAAACAAAAAAGATGCACCCTATGTCATTGCGATAGAGAAAGTGAAAGTGAAAAATGAATGAACATATCGAACACATTAAAACTTCTGATTTCCAAAGTGATTTAATCGCTTGGTACAACATGGTGAAACGAGATCTACCTTGGCGTGAAAATTTAGATCCTTATCGGATTTTAGTTTCTGAAATCATGCTCCAACAAACACAAGTTGCCACTGTCATTCCTTATTATCATCGATTCATGGAACTTTTCCCAACAGCAGAAGCATTGGCTCATGCCAACGAAACAGATTTGCTTAAAGCTTGGGAAGGCTTGGGGTATTATTCACGGGCACGAAACTTGCAAGCAAGTGCCAAAATGATTGCTGAATGTGGTGCTTTTCCAACTCGACATGACGACATTTTAAAATTAAAAGGCGTAGGTCCTTATACAGCTGGTGCCGTTGCAAGTATTGCTTTTAGCATGCCAGTCCCTGCTGTTGATGGAAATGTTTTTCGCGTGATTAGTCGTATTGGCGCCATTTTTGAAGACATTGCCAAACCTAAAACCCGTCAACTGTTCGAATCCATTGTAACAGCGCTTATTTCTAAAGAATATCCCGGTGATTTCAATCAAGGCCTCATGGAGCTTGGTGCGACCATTTGCACACCTAAGTCACCTAAATGTCTAGAATGCCCTATCAGACAACATTGCCAAGCGTATGCAAAAGGCATTGATGATCAGCTCCCTGTTAAAACGAAACCTGTCAAACAAAAAAAGATCAAATTTGTCGTTGGCGTCATTGAAAACGAAAAAGGGCAGTGGCTAATTGTTAAACGACCCGAAACAGGTCTATTGGCAAACTTCTATGAATTCAAACAAGTTGAGTATGAAGCAGGTTATCCAGAAGAGGTTTTAAGAGGGGAACTCACTTCTAATGGCTATCAAGTTAAGCAGATCAAGGACCTTGGCTTTTCAAAACATGTTTTCACGCATCGTATTTGGGAAATGGAAGCTTATCAAGTCATCGTTGATGCAAGCTTAACGACTTGTCATGAAAATGAACTTTGGATTAATCCTAAAGAGTTAGCGTCGTATTCACTCGCGATTGCACATGTAAGAATATTAGAAAGTACCACGAGCGAGCGATCATAAAAAAACCTGCCACCAGCAGGTTTTTTTATGATTCAAATCATGTTTCATCGTAATCCAATGAAAAGCATGGCTACAACTAAGGTAATCACGATCATCAACACTTCTTTTAATAACCCTTTTTGTCTCAGACGCATCCTTGAAGCCATCATCATCGCAACTGCTAATAGAAAGCGAGGTCCATATCCTATTGTAAAGACAACTGCGAACAAAATAGCCAACATCGCCCAAATACCAAATTGTATGTTCCGATTTAATTTACTTGTAATAAATGGTGTCGTGGCAACATAAGCAACCGCAGATACAATGAGTGTTGAAGCCTCAAATGGAAATGTGAAAACAACATCATCCCAACCCATTATGCCACCTCCTTGTAAACACCTAGCGCTTTCGGTTTCGTTATTTTTTCGATGAATGGAACAAGCAAATTCATCGTAATGATCCCAAAAGCAATCCCATCATAAAAAACACCAAACAAGCGGATTCCCATGGTGATTACAGCAATCCCAACAGCAAAAATAATTTTACCACGCTTGGTCATTGGTGAAGTTGCGTAATCAGTGGCCATAAAGAAACCACCTAAGAAAATCCCACCTGTCAAAATACTAAACAATGGGTCTTGACCAAACAAAAATGCCAAAACGAAAACCGACCCAATATAAGTGATTGGAATATGCCATGTAATGACACGTTTATACATTAAATACAACCCACCAATCAACAATGCAACTTTACTAGTCTCACCAATGGTACCAAAACGAAAACCGAGAAACAATGCCCAATACGACGGCACGATCTCATACATCCCTGCAGCTTGATAAACCATCGGTGTTGCCTGTCCAATCGCATCAAAAGCTAAACGTGGATTTAATTGTCCATAAATAGGTAAGCCGAGCATGACGACCATAAAAACACGAAGTAATGCACGACCACCCATCGCAGGATTAATTAAGTTGAAACCTAAACCTCCAAATAACTCTTTGAGCAAAATAATGGTGGCAGCTGCTGTTAAAATAGTTGCCCACACTGGAAAATGAACAGGCATATTAAAAGCTAAAAGAATCCCTGTTACAACTGCACTCAGATCACCAATGGTTGTCTTTTTCTTCAAAAGCTTTCGATAGACAAACTCTGATACAACACAAGTCATCACCGAAACTAACGTGACAAGTAAAGCGCGAGGTCCAAAAATAAAACTTGATGCAATGAGCGCTGGCATTAAAGCAATGATAACATCTAACATGATTGCATTTGTTTTAAAAGGTGCTAAAATATGAGGTGCTGCTGTTGTCATTAATGTTTTCATTAAGCTTGACCTCCTTGAGCCAGTTCTCTTAACATGCCTTTACCAACACGAATATTTTGGACCAACGTTCGATTAGATGGACATGAAAAAGAACATAATCCGCAATCAATACATGCATTTAAATCCAATTGTTGCAATTCATCCATATTTTTAAGCCTTACATTTTGATCAATGGCAACAGGCAGTAAATTCACTGGGCAAACATCAATACAGCGGGCACAGCGAATACATTCAATTTCTTCATGCTCAACAGCTTGTACATGATTAAAAATAGTGACTGCATTTGAACGTTTCGTAATCGGCAAGTCATCACTTTCCAAAGGCATACCCATCATCGGTCCACCCGACAAAATTTTAGCAGGCGGCAACTGATAACCACCACAACAGTCAACCAAATCTTTAACAAGGGTGCCAATGGGTGCCAAAATATTTTTAGGTGTCGTCACTGCACCACCGTCAATTGTGACACGACGTGTCACAAGTGGAACGCCTGTTTTTAAATAACGTCCTAAAAATCCAATCGATGATACATTCGAGACCACAACGCCAACATCACTTGGTAATTTCCCAAGTGGGACAATTCGGTTAAGACATGATTGGATCAAAACTTTCTCAGCACCTTGCGGATACTTAGAAGGTAAAATTTTCACTTTTATATTTTTGTAGTTTGAATGACTTGAAATTTCTTTTTGAAGAGACGAAATTGCTGCTTTATTATGACTTTCTATACCGATGATCATATTCGTCACATCTAAGTGTGTCCCCAAAGCAAGAATCCCTTCTAAAACATCAGCCGTGTTTTCAATGATTTCACGTGCATCAGTTGTAATGAAAGGTTCACACTCTGCTGCATTAATAATGAGCGTGTCAATCTGACTTTTATCTTTCACACCGAATTTAATATAAGTTGGAAAACCAGCTCCTCCTAAACCAACAAGTCCTGAAGATTTAACAGCTTGAACAAAGTCATCATCATTGTTAATAGCGGGTGGCTCTACAGTCGGATCAATGGTTCCTTTCCCATCTGATTTAATGATGATTTTGTGATCATCGACGACTTCAATAACACCTGAAACACTGGCATGAATCGGTGCGGATACGAAAGCCGAACTTTGAGCAATAATTTGACCCACATAAACATGATCTCCAACTGTAACAACAGGTTCACATGCTGCCCCAATATGTTGACTAAGCATCAAGTGAACCATTGTCCCCTTTTTAAGCAAAAGCTGTTCTGTTTCTTTTGCAACGGTATGCTTCCAATGAGGAACTCGAATCTGGTGGGGCTTAAATAGATTAAACATAAAGACAACCTCCTGTAATCTTTGTTTTCACTGTTAGCATAAGCCTTGCTTGATAAAAGCGGCTTACGCTTTATCGTTTATTATAGCACAAAGTTTATCATTTGTCGAAGGATTTTGGAGGGGAGTTGTAAAAAAAATCTCATAGTACATTCATTTTTTCATTAACAGTTGTATTCGTTTCTACAATTTAATAAAAAAGGTGCTAATCTGATATTAGGCACCTCAATTAAACATACGTCTAAACATACGTCACTTTTGCTAAATCAATCTCATGTGGCTCTTTTTCCATTGCTGGATAGCCTGCAAGTAAACCAATCCCGAATTCGTAACCTTCTGGCCAGTTTACTTTTTGCTTAAATTCATCAGCCTTTGGGCCTTGAAATGCTGTTGCACACATCGCAGCGATGACACTGCCAAGGCCTAAGCTCATTGCTGCTAGTGTCATATTTTGCACCACGATGCCACTATCAACACTCGCCCACTCACTCATATCTTGCTTTTTCAAAATTAAAAACATGAGCGGTGCATTGTAGTAAGGTTTACCACCTCTATCCATAATGCGTTCATAAGCTGTTTGGTCCTCCCTTTCTCTTAAAAGATCCATCACATGATCATTGGCTTCATCGATGATGGCTTTATTGGTGATGGCAATCACATGCCATGGCTGTTTATTAAAAGCTGATGGACTCTGTAAGGCGGCTTTGATAATGGCTTCGATTTTCTCTGTTTCAACAGGCTTGTCCTCGTATCCACGACATGAATAACGTTTTTTGATTGTTTCTAGTGTTTCATTCATTCAAGTTACTCCTTTTACGTCACTTACGTTAGGTGTTCAAATTTCGACGATTGATACTGCCTAACGTCGCATAAATTTTATTCGTTGATTATAACATACCCTGCTTTTATTCGTCAATTCACAAGGGCAGTAGTGGGTGTTCCATTGGTCATCTTCTACACAAGTAAAGCCTTTCAAAGGGTGTATCATCTGATGCTACTTCATATTTTAAATTCCCTTTTACGGACATTATTTTCACTTTTTTATAGAAAACCTATCAAAAACCTATTTCATATATATCATTTTTCTCTATTAAAAGTCTGACTACTTTCAAAAAGATAGGTAGAACTCTAGTAAAATGTAATTTTATGTGTTATAATGGCGATAATCATAAAAAAAGAGGTGTGAAACTATGACATTTTCATTCTTAATCCTAGAGGATGAGCAACAATTTATTAATAAGATTGATAGTGTGATCAAATCCATGGACATCAATAGTAAAGTGCTGACTGCTTACAATGTAGAAGAAGCGCTTAAAAAAGCATATTCAACAGCAATCGATGTTTTCTTAGTTGATATTAATTTAAACGAACCCCGCACAGGTTTAGACTTCATCAGAGAAGTAAGAGAAGAATACCCTCTTTCTCCAGTCATCATCATCAGCGCACTTTCAGAAATACATCATAAAATTACTGCATTTAATGATTTAAAAGTTTTAGGCTATATTGATAAACCTTTTGAAAATGAGCAAGTCATTACTGACCTGTTAAAAGCCTTAGAAATTGCAAAAATCATTAACAACCGTACCGTCACATTCAAACGTCAAAACTTTGCTAGAACTTATCGCACGAAAGACATTTATTGCATTCAGCGCATGCCAAAAGGAAAGAAGAGAATTGTCGTCACCGCATATGATGAAAC
Source organism: Defluviitaleaceae bacterium (assembly GCA_009778135.1). GTDB lineage: Bacteria > Bacillota_I > Bacilli_A > MOL361 > Turicibacteraceae > WRKJ01. The sequence goes on along the minus strand of WRKJ01000079.1, from coordinate 22,086 downwards.
AACAGGTGATCTTGCAACCGATGAATTTTCTATCAAAAGTAGCTTAGCTGAAGTATTAGAATTATTTCTAAATGATCAAGATGTTGTTAGATGTCATCAAAGTTGGATTGTGAATCCGAAATATATCCGTGGATTTGATGTCAACAAAGAAGAACTCATTTTAGTTAATAACATCAAAATTCCATTAGGTGATACTTACAAACATAATGTAGCATCATTTATTTAACTTTCTAACAAAGTGACCCGGATTTAAGCGATTCACGCTTTTCTAGTGGGTCATTTTTTTTATGTTAAAAGTCATTTCTCATCATTGAGTCTGAAAAATGACTTCACATAACTGTTGGATACAACAAGGGTTGATCAATTGTTTTGAGATGTATCGACACTAAATTTATCTTGATTTATTGGCAATTTCCTCCAAAATCGTTGATACAAAGGTTGCTAAATTTAAAGTCTGGGTCTCTTCTTGTCCATAACGTCGAACGGTAATGGTTTGATCTTCTACTTCTTTATCACCGAGTACAATGAGCATAGGGACTTTTTTTGTTTGTGATTCACGAATTTTGTAGCCGAGTTTTTCTTCTCGGTTATCCAAGTTAAAGCGAATACGGTGCTTTTTCAATAAGGAAACGATCTCATTGGCATAGTCTGAATGGAAATTGTTATTGACTGGGATAATTGTCACTTGGGTTGGTGCTAACCACATTGGAAAAGCACCTTTGTATAACTCGATTAAATAGGCAAGTAGACGCTCATAAGTGGAAATAAAGCCCCTGTGGATCACCACAGGACGTACTTTTTCGCCATTTTCATCAATGTAAGTCAAATCAAAACGCTCTGGCAGCAAGAAATCCAATTGAATCGTCGATAAAGTTAGCTCATGTCCCAATGCTGTTTTAATCTGAATATCAAGTTTTGGACCATAAAACGCTGCTTCTCCAGGCATGCGAACAAAGTCAACATCATTGGCTTCTAACACTTCTGCCAACATGGTTTCTGCCGTATTCCACATGGCATCATCATCAAAATACTTTTCTTTATCATCAGGATCGCGGAGTGATAGGCTATAATAATCAACTTCAATACCAAAGTCTTCAATGGCTTGATGAATCATTTTCAAGCAATGAGCAAACTCTGTTTTAATTTGATCAGGTCGAACAAATAAATGGGCATCTGTTAATGTCATGGCACGAACGCGTTCTAGTCCTGTTAAAGCCCCAGATGCTTCATAACGGTGCTGAATGACCTCTTCAGCTAAACGAACCGGTAAGTCGCGATAAGAACGCATTTTTGATGCATAAATCATCATGTGATGTGGACATGACATCGGACGAAGTACCAGTTCTTCACCATCCATATTCATCGGTATGAACATATCATCACGGTAGTGGTCCCAATGTCCAGATGTTTTATAAAGTTCTGAAGATCCAATGACTGGTGTAAACACATGTTGAAAACCATAGTCTTCTTCAATTTCAGTCACATATTTCGTAATTTGCTTGCGAATCGTGGCACCATTAGGTAACAAAATCGGGAATCCTTGTCCTGACAACGGGTTCATGTAAAAAATCTCAAGCTCTTTTCCAAGCTTTTTATGATCTCGTTCTTTACGCGCTTTTAAAATGTCTAAATAAGCTTCAAGCTCTGCTTTAGAAAATGCAGCATAACCATAAATACGCGTCAACATTTTGTTTTTGCTATCTCCACGCCAGTAAGCACCTGCAACTGTCAATAACTTGAAGAACTTAATTTCTTTCGTGTTCGTGACATGACCTCCCGCACAAAGATCAGCAAACTCACCTTGGGCATAAATCGTGATCAGTTGTCCTTCTTCAATGGCATCAATGAGTGCTAACTTGTATTCATCATCTTGAAATAAAGCTTGTGCTTCTTCTCGCGTCACTTCTTTTCTCGTCATATCTAACGCTTCACTGGCAATTTTAGTCATCATTTTTTCAATGTGAACCAAGTCTTCGTCTGTTACTTTTTCTTCTGTATCAAAGTCATAATAGAAGCCTTCTTCAATCGCAGGTCCTACGCCAAACTTGGCATCTGGATACAAACGCTTAATGGCTTGCGCCATGAGATGGGCACATGAATGATTTAAAACGGGCATCGCATCAGGGTTGTCATTGGTGATTAATTCCAAGCTGGCATCTGCAAGGATCGGACGTGCTAAGTCATAAATCTCTCCATTTAGCTTGGCAGCCACACATTTCTTACGTAGACTCGGTGAAATGGAGGCGGCAATGGTACTGGCTGTCGTCTCATTTTCATATTCTCTTATACTTTTATCTGGAAATGTTATTTTTATCATGACAGCTAACTCCTTTTATTGTCTTACTTAAATTCTGCCGATGTGGCAGAACGTGAACCATTAAGATATTGTACTATAAAGTCTCTGGTTTTTCAATGTTGTAGCTGACGTTTTCAAAAGAAACACGATGCATTTTGACAAAGAATTCCATTAACTGTTTAACCCAACATATCTAAATGTTCTTTCAAGCATGCAATGATGCCTTCATTGTCTGCTTTTGTTCCAATGGTAATTCGGATCCCTCGTGGAAAAGAACGGACAATATAACCTGCATCCATCAATTTTGCACCGATTTCAAGACCTAACTTTCGAGGACTTGGAATGAAAATGAAATTGGCTTGTGAGGGGTAGTAAGGAACACCCGCTTCTTCAAGGAAATCCACATATTGCAAAAGTCCTGCTGTGTTAGCAGTCATTGATGCTTCAACGAATGCTTGATCATCAAGTGCTACCGCAGCGGCTTCTTGCGCAATTGCACTTGTGTTAAAAGGCAACCTCCCCACTTCTAAATCTTGGATAAAGTCGACATTTCCAATGCCATAACCGATTCTAAAAGAAGCGAGCCCATATACTTTTGAAAACGTTCTTAAAATAACCAAATTAGGATATTGAGCCAGTAAGGGAATGGTGTTAGGAAAGTCTTTAGCCGTCACATATTCAACATAAGCTTCATCTACAACAACGAGGACTTGGGTCGGAACTGCATCAAGGAAATTTTTCAGGTCGACTTCATTAACGTAGGTGCCGGTTGGGTTATTAGGGTTGCACACCCAAATCATTTTTGTTTTTGGGTTGACCGCAGCTAACATCCCGTCTAAATCATGGACGCCATTTTTAAGGGGAATGTTTTGGATATCGGCATCTTCGATAATGGCGTGGTGCTCGTATTGTGGGAAAGTCGGAAATGCTTGAATGATGTTGTCACCAGGAGAAAGGACGCTTCGACTGATCATTTGGATCACTTCATCACCACCTGCACCAAAGATCAATTGATTTTTTTCGACGTTCAAAAATGCGGCCAGCTTTTCTTTTAACAGCGTCGTTCCACCATCTGGGTACCGTTCGAATGTGTTAAACTGAGCCAATACTTCACGAATTTTAGGTGAGGCACCGAAAGGATTTTCGTTGGAGGATAACTTGATGCCTCCTGTTGATTTTCCTGGAACATACATTTCTAATTTTTTCATTTGTGGTTTTACATACATGGGATTAGCTCCTTCCAATATCATCTACGCCATGGGCATCTGATCCGTAAATCAATGGGATTGATAATGCGCTGGCTTGTTGGGCAATACGAAGTGGTGGATAAGTTTCACCACAATAAGGCTTAAATAAGCCTGCGTGATTATAATCCAATTCATAGTTTTTTTCTTTGATCAACCGTAATAGCTCGTCTATCTGTTGATCAACGGCTGGTGAATCCATAATACCAACCACTTTTTGAAACTTATTTACGAGGGTGAGATGACCGATGGTCTGTGGTTTGTAAGGGCCTAGATCAACCAGTACGGCTTCTTTAACCAGTTGATAATAAGCTTTTTGATAATTTTCCAAGTTGCCATATTTAGGGATAAGCCCATTGATCACGTCATCCGGTTGGTAGTCAATGCAACGCCAATCTTTAAGACCTTCCATATAATGAACAGAGAGGATGCCTGTGTCGCAGTACTTGCCATATTCTTGTAAAAAATCTTTTGTCCATGTGGTCGCGGTTGGGAGATAGTCCACTTCAAATCCGACTTTGATTTGGATGTGATGCTTGTATTTTTCTTTAATCGCAAGCATTTCTTTGATGTAACGATCGACGTCTTGCTCAGGCATGGCTAAATCACCGAGAAGTTCTTTTTGAGGTTGAAGTAATGTCATAAAAGCATCTGGAACAGGTGTGTGTTCTGTGATGTGATATGCTTCAAAACCCAGTTGGAGGGCTCTTTCGATCATTTTTTCAACGTGATCGCCTGTGCCGTGAGGGCAGTAATGGGTATGGGTATGTCCGTCTGTTTTTTGCATCTTGATGTCTCCTTTGCCTAGTGCAGCAAAATGATTTGTTGGATTAACGTTTGTAAGCGTTGCGGTTGTTTAACATCAAACTCGAATGTGTAAATCATGGTTTCAAAAGGAATGTAGCCATGTTTGAGATATCGCTCCATTTTATCAGTCATTTTCTGTTCATAACCTTCTTGATTAAGGGCACCGAAGTGTTCCCAAATGATGGTTTTACCCGTGAAGGGATTTTTGATAATAAAGTCGGGATAAATGGTTTTATTTCCCAAAGTGATGGCAATTTCATAGCGGTAAGGGATATGATAGCTTTCTAATTTATTGGCAATGAGCACTTCTGATTTTGATCTGACGGGTGTCCCATTGTTTGAGGTGTAGGCTAAATTTTCTGTCTGGTAAGGATTTTTTGTATAGGACTTTGTTAAGAAGTCTTTGATAGAAGGGTGGAAGAAATAATGCTCCGGTAAGTCTTGGTAGGTTTTGGAAAAAGATGCCATTATTTCTTTTGGTGATGCAGCATCGAATTTATTGAGATGATTTGTTATCATAGAAATATTATGCGTTAATTGCTTCTTACGCGCTGTGAGGTATTTCTTACGACTAAGCTGCTGAATAAGAGGCTCATTTTTAGTAATGCTTGTTTGTTTTTTCTCGACGGTCTGATAATAAGAATTCTCTTTTTTAGCTAATGAACCGCTTGGGAGTTCTCGGAGCTCTTGTTCAATTGATGTTAGCTCTTTTTTATAGTGTTTCAATGTGATTTGCATATTTTTCATCATCTTCACCTCAATAGCGTGTTATATTTTATCATTGTACTACATTTTATGATAGATGAATAGACCAATCGTCTGTAACGGTTCGTTTTCGAGCTAAAACAGACGAAACGGGCAACAAATACACGCAAAATCGTCTGTAACGGTTCGTTTTCGAGCTAAAACAGACGAAACGGGCAACAAATACACGCAAAATCGTCTGTAATGGACGGTTTTCGAGCTAAAACAGATGAATTGGGCAGCAACTACATGCAAAATCGTCTGTAACGGTTCGTTTTCGAGCTAAAACAGATGAATTGGGCAGCAACTACATGCAAAATCGTCTGTAACGGTTCGTTTTTGAGCTGAAACAGACGAAACGGGCAACAACTACATGCAAAATCGTCTGTAATGGATGGTTTTCGAGCTAAAACAGACGAATCGATGCCCCAAGTACCTTCCATTGATGATTCGCCGCTTCAGCTGGCAAAGCTAACTAATATTTACCTGCCATGCGACCTTTGAGAGCTGCCTTAATATCATCTGTCGAAACGCCTTTTTCAGCCATTAAAACCAGCGTATGATAAACCAAGTCGCTAATTTCATAAACGAGTTCTTCATTCCCAGGGTTTTTTGCAGCAATGATAATCTCCGCTGATTCTTCCCCGACTTTTTTTAGAATTTTATCTATTCCTTCGTTGAAAAGATACGTCGTATACGACCCTTCTTTCGGCTCAGCTTTTCTCTTAGCAATGGTATCAGCCAACTGATCAAGCAAAGATCCGCTTTTTTCAACCCCTTCAAAACAAGACCAGCTCCCTGTATGACACGCAACACCAACTTGATCAACCATCACCAGCAAAGCGTCTTTGTCGCAATCATAAGCAATCGACTTCACTTTTTGAACATTCCCCGAAGTCGCTCCTTTTTTCCACAACGCTCCACGGGAACGGCTCCAATAAGTCGCAAATCCTGTTTCTAATGTCGTCTTAATCGACTCAGCATTCATGTAGGCAACCATCAAGACATCTTTCGTTTTCACATCTTGCACAACCGCTGGAATGAGACCATCGGCATTAAATTTAAGTTCTTCTATCTTAAAGTTCATTTTCTTATGACAACTCCTTTTTCTAACAAATAGGCTTTGAGCTCTGGAATTGGAATTTCTCCGAAATGAAACACACTTGCCGCTAGCACACCGTCAACATTTGCGTCACGAATGGCTTCATAAAAATGTGCTTTCGTTCCAGCACCACCTGATGCAATCACAGGGACATTGACCACATCAGTGATCATTTTTAACAACGTGGTATCATAGCCATTTTTCATGCCGTCTTCGTCAATACTGTTGACGACAATTTCTCCAGCACCAAGGCGGACACCTTCTTTCGCCCAAGCCACCGCTTCAAGTTCAGTTTCTGTTCGACCCCCATTAATGTATATTTTATAAAGTCCCGCATCATTCTTTTTCGCGTCAAGGGATAACACGACGCATTGAGAACCAAATTTTTCAGCTGCCTCTTTGATCAGCAGTGGATTGCTCACAGCAGCTGAATTGACAGATACTTTGTCGGCACCTTTATTCAAAACGGTTGAGAAATCATCGATTGTTCTAATACCACCACCGACGCAAAAGGGAATACGAAGCTTCGCCGCTACTTTTTCGACGAATGATAACGAGATGGCTCGCTCCTCGTTAGAGGCGGTGATGTCGTAAAACACCAACTCATCAGCGCCATTTTTACTGTAAAATGCGCCTAAGTCTTCAGGGGAATCCACGTCAATAATGTCTTTAAATTTTTGACCCTTGACAACCCGACCGTTGCGAACATCAAGACAAGGAATTATCCTTCTTGCAAGCATGCAATCGCCTCCTCTAAAGTAAATGCGCCTTCGTATAAGGATTTTCCGAGGATCGCACCGTACACCCCAATCTCAGCCAGTCGTGTCAAATCTTCTAAACGACTGACGCCACCTGATGCAATGATTTGGAGGTTTGTTTCTCGTACCAGTTTTTCGTAGGCTTCAAAATTGGGACCTTGCATCATGCCATCTTTTGCGATATCTGTATAAACGACAGTTTGAACACCGACTTTTTCTAGCTGCTGGCAAAATTCAAATGCGTCGACACCTGAGTCGGTTAACCAACCATGTGTCGCTACTTTACCATTTTTTGCATCAACACCGATGCAAATTTTTTCACCGTACGCTTGAACCAACGCTGCGACAAAGGGTAAATTTCCCACTGCTGCACTACCAATAATGACCCGATCAAGACCAGCAACAATCCAGTCTTTCACATGATCAGCCGAACGGATACCGCCCCCTAATTGAACCTTGAGATCCGTTTGAGAAATAATTTCCCGGGTAATCTCAACATTTTTTGACACACCATCTTTGGCACCATCCAAGTCCACCACATGCAACCACTCACTACCAGCAGCTTGCCACTGCTTAGCCACTTCAAGCGGATTCGTATGATAAACTGTTTTTTGATTAAAATCGCCTTGGGAAAGGCGGACTGCTTGTTTATCTTGAATGTCTATTGCGGGGAAAAGTTTCATGATTTAAACCACCTTGTCATTTTATTTGAATTTTAAAAAAGTTATTTCACGTTTAATTGCTTGCATAGATATCCATATTAGTATATAATAATGTTATATGAATGCGGTTATTAAAGGAGGGTTTTATCTATGGCATACGAAACAAAAGTTTTACTTTCATTACTTGCTGATACAGCGCTAAGAACGAGCTCTAAAGAAATGTATAAGGTCATTGCTAAAATAGCAAATACGGAAGGTATGGTACTAGCACCTTATGATGAAGCTTTAAAAGAGTTGGAGGAAGATCAGGATTAAACGAAGCAGCTATTTTCAAAAGGAATAGCTGTTTTTAATGGTCATCAAATAAGTTCTTTAAACGCGTTTAATAAATTCAGCCCCGCTTCGCTGCTTTTTTCAGGATGAAATTGCATCCCGATCATATTATCCTTTCGCACGATGCCGGGGACTTGTACGCCATACTCGCTAGAAGCAACAATAAATTCGGCTGCTGTGTTGGCATAGTAAGAATGCACATAATAGACGTAATCACCCGGTGCATTGTTTTTCAAAATGGCATCCTCAAGTTGAAAATCTAAGCTATTCCAACCCATGTGTGGAATTTTTACTGTAGCGGGAATGGCCTTAACATTTCCTTCAATTAAGCCTAACCCTTCATGATGACCATTTTCTTCGCTTGATTCAAATAACAGTTGCATGCCCAAGCAAATCCCCATAAAAGGCGTTCCTGCTTTGGCTTTCTTTTTCAAAATGTCTACCAAATCACGCTTTTCAAGTTCATCCATGGCAGCTTTAAACGCACCAACACCTGGTAAAATAATGGCAGTTGCCCCCTCGATAACGGTTGGATTGCCACTTAACACATAAGCCATTTGAATGGCATCTAAGGCACCCATCAGCGACCCAATATTGCCAACCCCATAATCAATAATCACTGTGCCCATTTACAACACTCCTTTCGTTGAAGGCAACCGGTCATCTACAATTTTAATCGCTTCTTTCACAGCACGACCCAATGCTTTAAATAAAGCTTCGACTTTATGATGATCATTATCACCGTAGAGGACTTCCATGTGCAGGTTCATTTTCGCCTCATTGCTAATAGATTTAAAGAATTCCTGCACATTTTGAGTATCCATCGTACCCACCTTGTCTCGCTTTAAATCAACTTGATAAACAAAAGCAGGTCGACCACTAAAATCAATGACAACCCGTGCAAGGGTTTCATCCATTGGCACATATGAAGACCCATAGCGATTAATCCCTTTTTTATCCCCTAACGCTTCGAGTATGCCAGTTGCTAAAGCCAAACCTACATCTTCAACTGTATGATGATCATCCACTTCTAAATCGCCTTTGCAAGTCACATCTAAATCAATCCCGCTGTGAAATGCGAATGCTGTTAACATATGGTCGAAAAAACCAACCCCTGTATCAAGCCTACTTTTTCCCGTACCGTCCAAATTCAATGTTAATTGGATGTCTGTCTCTTTCGTTTTTCTATTAATCGTTGCTGTTCTCATTGTGTCGCCTCCTATGTTTCAATGATAATCGCGTCTAAATTGTAGTGTTTTGTATGATAATTTTTTCCATCTGTTGCAGTTGCCAAGTATTTCTGGGTAACTGAATTTTCCAACAATTCCCCTTCTTGAAAAATGTTTTTAAAATGAAGTCGAATGTTTTCCGTCGAAGTTTCAAAAAGTTCACTAACGCTTTTATTAGTTAACCAAATGGTTCCATCTTCAACCCGAACATTAATCCCATCTCCACCTTGCTGATAAGAAAAAATCAAAAACTCAGCTGTACTATTTCTAATCTGTACCGTTTTGCTATGACTCATATCGTATGACTTCCTTTAAAGTATTTCCCCAAACCGAATACTCACCGCATCTCGATGTGCATATAATCCTTCTTCTTCAGCAATCAATTCAATATGCGTTCGTGCCGCTTCTAGTGCTTCTTTACTATAATAAACAACAGATGTCTTCTTTTGAAAGTCGGCCACATTAAGTGCAGATGAAAAACGCGCTGTTGCATTGGTTGGCAATGTATGGTTCGTTCCAGCGTAGTAATCACCGACAGACTCTGGTGTGTATTCGCCTAAGAAGATCGCACCTGCATGTTTAACCTTTTGATAAATGTCTAAAGCGTCTGCAGTCAAAATTTCCAAATGTTCAGGCGCAATGGTGTTGACCAAATGAAGCCCTTCTTCCATCGTATCCACGACGATAATGGCACCATAGCCTTTGAAAGCAGCTTCAATAATCGCTTTCCTCGGCTGGTCATTGACCATTTTAGGTGCCAGCTCCGCAATGTCGTGTGCTAGTTTTTCTGACGTGGTAATCACAATTCCAGATGCCATTTCATCATGCTCAGCCTGTGCCATTAAATCAGCCACAATATAAGCTGGGTTAGCTGTCGCATCAGCTAGAACGAGCACTTCTGAAGGGCCTGCAATCATATCAATTCCGACAGTTCCCGATACCAAATTTTTCGCCATGGCCACATACGCATTACCAGGACCCACAATTTTATCAACCTTTGTAATGGTTTCGGTGCCGTGAGCAAGAGCAGCAATCGACTGAGCCCCTCCCATTTTTAAAACCCGTGTCGCACCGACCAACTTGGCTGCAACCAATAGACTACTTTTAATTTTGCCATCTTTATCTGGTGGTGTAACCATCGTAATATCAGTCACCCCTGCTATTTTCGCAGGAATCACATTCATCAAAACCGTTGATGGATAAGCAGCTTTCCCACCTGGAACGTAGACGCCTGCTCGTTCAACAGGGTTGACAAGCTGTTGAAGCATTTTTTGTTCATCTCGAATTTCATACCCTGCTCGCAATTGCTTTTCATGATAGGTTTCGATGTTTTGTTTCGCAGCTTCTAAGGCTTTGATCAAAGCATCATCTACTTCTGAAAAAGCAGCGTCAAATTCAGCTTGCGTCACTTCAAAGGCTTTTATATCCGCACCATCGAATTGTTTCGTATAAGCCTTCACAGCAGCATCACCTTCTGCTTTAACTGTTGCTAAAATGGCTTTCGTTATTTGTTCGATTTCTGTTGTTTCAGAAATGCCTCGGTTAAGAATTCTTTCGAGTTCGGCACTGGCTTTATTGCCATGAATAATCTGTAGCATCTACTGTTCCCTCTCTTTCTACTGCTTTAATAAAGGTTTGGATTTTATCGTAACTAAACTGATAACTGGCTCGATTGCCAATGAGCTTAGCTTGAATATCAAACATTTTTTCGAGCACGACCAATCCATTTTCTTTTAGTGTGCTGCCGGTTTCCACCAAGTCGACAATACAGTCCGACATGTTCATGAGTGGTGCAAGTTCGACTGAACCATTCAGGTAAATGGTTTCAATTTCTCGTTTGCCTGCAAAATACTTCCGCGTAATATGAGGAAACTTCGTTGCGATTTTAAGCACTTTTTCTGGTCCATATAAATCTGTATTTGGAAAACCAGCAATCGCAAAGGCACATTTTCCAAATTGTAAGTCTAGCAATTCATAGACATCTAAGTTTTGTTCAAGGATAATATCTTTACCGACCACACCAATATCAGCCACCCCTTTTTCAACATACGTGACCACATCTACAGGCTTAACAAGCAAGTATTCAATGCCATCTTTTTCATCACGAAAGACCAGTTTACGACTGTCCATGTCAATGGCTGCTGCCATATCAGCTGCCCGTAATCTCTCTAGCGTGTCTTTAGCTAAACGTCCTTTCGCTAATGCCACCGTTAAATAGTCCATATCGCACTTTCCTCCTTCTGACCCTTCATCCACTTATCCACATCAATGGAAAATCCAATGGCATTTCCCGCATAACGACCACCAGAAAGCACAGCTTTTGAGACATGGCGATAGTACCCTTTAAAAATGATCCCATCGTAATAAGCTCGCTCATTATTCATCGACAAATCGAATACGACTTGATCCTCAAATGCTTTTAAGTAATCCACCTCATTTAACGTCATACTTAAAGTAGAACCGAGCGGTAGGCTTTTCAATTTCATCAAAACCTCCGTATATGTTCCCCTAAGGGTAAACAACTCAGCTAAAATAAGTTGCACGTCATTAGGAATCTGATTGACTTTCCCAAACTTAACAAGCTCTTCACGGTTTTTAATGTACACCAATTTTCGAAAGATCTTTTCTTGCTCAGCCCCCAGTTCACACAAGTCGATCAATTGGTTTAAAAATGCTGTTGTTCCGACCTCTAAGACAAAAGGAACATCTTGTAAATAAGAAATGGCTAGGCTTAAAATATCTCGTTCACAAGGCCAATTGGTGAGTCCCAAGTACTCAATCCCAAATTGATCAATCGCTTTGATGCCACTACTCGACGCCCGATAAACAGTTGATTGATAAAATAATTTGACACACTGACCCTCTGGAATATAGGGCAAAACATTATTCATAATCGTTGTGGTAATATCCGGTCTCAAGAGTTGAAACTTTTGACCATTGATAACAGTGACCAGCTGTTCTTTTTTAACGTCACCACTTAGCATTGAAAAATGATCATAACTTTCAAATAACGTCGGCTCATAAGGAAGATAGCCTGATGACAAAGCGAAGTCCTCCATTTTTCTTTTCATTTGATATTCTTTAAGTACATAGCTATTCAAAGCTGATCAACTCCTTGTTATGATACGAAAAAACCACGCAAACATAATATTCTATGCTTGCATGGCTTTAAAAATCCTTAAGCTAAGTACAAGCACCTTTTTACAATAGCAGAAAACGGGCTTGTATGGATAAACGACTTATCGCTTATCTGATCAAACCCTCTGTCTATGATGATGTGTTGTATTTAGCATGAATGACTTCACAATGTTACGCCTCTTTCTTGAGCATTTAATTGGTTTAAAAATAAAAAGTTATTTCTCAGTATTATACAGCATTTTGAAAAAATTGCAACCCTATTTTAATACTTTTTTAAATTATTCATCTTTATGGCATGTATCTGCTTTAAATCAAATGCGCAGAACCACGTTGAAGTAAATTTACTCTACCATTCATCAACAAAATCTGATATAATAACACTAGAGCAGCACAACGGCTGTTAAATCAGTCTCCAAGGTTCCAGGTTCGTCGCTAATGATTCACTTTGTTCATCAAGCTCCTGTCTCGAAAGTGCGACCGACAAAATCTTAGATTTTGGGTCGTGCTACTTCGTCAAAAGGTATTTTGACAAACAAAAAAACCTACCCTTACGTCAACCAAAACGTAATGTTAAGGGTAGGAAATCGCACGATGATTAACGTCGTGTAAGGATGAACTCCCTATTACGGAAAGCTCGGCAGACGTGTTACAGCACGTCTGTTTTTTAATATACTTATTCTAACACATATCACTCAAAAAAGCAAATCTCAACAACTGAACCACCTCACTTATCGCTACCGCTAACAGGCTTATCATTAAGCGCAAACGGTTACGAAAGTAAGAAAAGACGCTGTGCAAGTATCATAAAGTTGGGACACCTGTGATGATTAACCGACTCAGTTTGCGACTATTTAAAACAGATGGCTTCAATTTTTAGGAAATGTCCTGATTTTTTAATGTCATTTAATCTCCTACTTTCATACATTATAGAGGAAGTGCAAAAAAGATTGACACAACGTACACCTACTAACTTGGAGGTCAATCCATTAATAAAGGAGTTTTTTTGAATGATACCTGTTTTTCTTTTCATCGGCATGATGCTTATGATAACTTATTTCATGTCAACAAAATGTTATGCCCATGGCTATGTCCAGTCCCCACCCAGCAGGTCACTTCTAGCCCTTGGTGCACATGTTGCCAATGGGCTAGAAGCCGGAAAAGGATTCCCTACTCGGGGTCCTCTTGATGGGCGCATTGCTTCTGCCAACTGTTCGCCAGGTAGTCCTGTTTGTGTATTAGATCAGCAAACAAGTACCCGATGGCCCCGTCAACCGTTAAATGGTGGTATGCAAACGTTCACTTGGCGCATTACAGCTTCCCACGCTTCAGAAGATTGGCAGTACTGGATTACCCGTCCAGGTTGGAATCCCAATGCCCCTTTAGCCCGATATATGTTTGAACGCATTGCTCAAATTCCAGAAGTACCTCTTGGCGCATTCCCACCACAAACCGTTTCTCACCAAGTACCCGTTCCCACTGATCGAAGCGGCTATCATGTTATTTTAGCTATTTGGAACAATGGACCCCTTGGCCAAGGTGCCTTTTATCAAGTCATCGATGTGGAACTTAACAATCCCAATGCCCCCTATGTTCCTGCAGGTTCTTTACAACCAGAATACGAAATCTTAGCAGGTCCTTTTCCCGAATGGCAAGGTGGATTGACTTATTTAAGAGGACATCGTGTCTCATGGCAAGGCTTTGTCTATGAAGCACGAAACAATCATAATGGTAGACATAACCCACCGCCACAAGATCCATCCTGGTGGCAAGTTGTTGGTAAGCTGGGTGTACCATTACCACCAGCACCAACCATGCCAACCAATGTCCATGTCGCCTCAAAAACACCTTATCAAGTGGAATTGCGATGGCAAGAGATTCCAGGCGCAACGGAGTACCATATTCAAAGAGGGCCTAATTTAGATACCATGTCCATCATTGCTAGTGCACCAACGAATCACTTTATTGACACAGACGTTGTCTCTGGACAAACCCATCTTTACAGAGTCATCGCCTTAGACCAGCACGGACAAGCTTCACCGCCAAGTCAGCTGCTAACAGTCGCTGTTCCAAGCACAACAGGTACACCAGGAACACCGGGGCCTTATCCAGAACCTGAGCCAACGCCACAGCCTGAACCTGGACCTGAATCAACAGGCGCTCTTCATCCACCAATGAACTTACACGTCACGCATCAAACACAAAGCAGTATTAGCTTGGCTTGGCATGCAAGTAACCATGCTGTTACCATTAACAGCTATGAAATTTTTAGAGATGGGATAAAAATTGCAGAAGTCCAAGGAAATACCCATATCTTTACAGATAATGGCTTAGCGCCAGGAACAACTTACACGTACACCGTTAGAAGCCATGCTTTAAGCGCTCATTCCAATACGGCAACAGGGACAACAGCTGTGCATGTTCCAACACCTGAACCTGAACCAACACCTGAACCCGAACCAACACCAACGCCTAACTATCCACAATGGACGCCCAATGGGACATTCATGGCAGGGAGTCGTGCCATTTACAATGGCAACATTTATCAAGCACGATTTAATCTATTTGGTGCTGCCAATTCACCAAGTGCTAGACCAGATCGCTGGATTTTAATTGGTCCTGCTTAATTTGTTCATCTAAATAAAAAGGATGTGTAACGCTTAAAGTTGTGCATCCTTTTATTCATGGTGATGAATCAGCTAAAACGATATAAGGTCCGATCGGGTGTTAAGTCCACTGCTTGATACGCATATTGCCCATGATCATTAGAAACACGCGAAGAACAGTGATGACGGCGTCTGCAAGGGTAGGGCTTAGGGCGTGGCGGGCAGACGGGTTGAGGATGGATAACACGAACGCCTGAATCCTGTGCCCTGAGTTGGGACGTTCCATGATCAGCAATGACCAGATTGACCAGTAGACCACAAGGATAGCAAGTATAAGCCGTAAACATAAGGGTAATGGTCGAATCAGCGGGGATAGGCCCTGGAATGACAAACTGCGGGTCGGTTAATGAGCCTGTATTGACAATTTGTGACTCAATTCCATTAATGGTTAAGGTGGCTAAATTGCCCGAGTCAAAGTAAACACCGTCCGGCAGGTAGTCAGTGATGACCAACTGGTCTGTAATGGGATTGCCGTTGGTATAAGTAATGGTATAATCAATGAAATCTCCCGGTGCGATACAGCGTTGTAATGACGTTTTAGTCAGTGTATCCGCTTTTGGCGGTGGTGTTGGGGGTATGATGATGTTAATCGGTGGGGAAATAGGAAAGACAGGGTCGCCACCACCACCTGGGCTCACTTCTGCTTCATTAGGAACAATGGGGTCTGTTGCCAATTCATTGACAACGGCTTGGAAGGTAATGACTGCGGTTTCTCCTAGTTGTAGATCAGAAAGGGCAAATACCAAATCCGGTGGGGTGCCTGTTTGGATGACACTTCCCCCTGTTGACGTTTCGCTTCCTGGAACATAGGTTAAACCTATCGGAAGCGTATCGGTTACCGTCAATCCCTCTGTGGCAACGGCGCCAACATTACTAATCGTAAGGGTATATGTGACCGTATCCCCAATTTGAGCGGTCGTTGGAAAGACATTTTTCTCAGCTGTGATTTCCGGTGCGCCTGGCGGGGGCGGTGTGATGGTAATCGGTGGAGAAATGGGAAAGACAGGGTCGCCACCGTCACCTGGATTAACTTCTGCTTCATTGGGGGCAATCATGGTTGCTGCTGATTCATTGACAACAGCTTGGAAGGTGATGACGGTTGTTTCTTCTGGTTGTAAGTCAGAAAGGGCAAATATTAAATCAGGTGGGGTTCCGATTTGGGCGATACTCCCCCCTGTTGACGTTTCACTTCCTGAAACGTAGGTTAAGCCAGGTGGGAGGGTATCTGTGATTGTCAACCCTTGAGTAGGAACAGAACCTACATTGCGAATGGTGATCGTATACGTAACCGTATCCCCGATTTGAGCGGTCGTTGGCGACACAGTTTTCTCAGCTGTGATTTCGGGTACTTCAGGACAGGTGATGCGAACCGTATCTGTTATAGGTGTCCCATGATCACAAGGCGCTGTAAAAACAGTGGCGTTATTGGTTAATTCAGTGCCACAAGGTGCATCTTGATTGATGCGAAAATGAACCATAACCTGAGTTCCAGCAGGAAGGACAAGGAGATTGCCACGCTCATCAACCACTTCAAAGGTGATTGTTTCTTGCCTCGTTAAAGGGTTGATCGTGACTTGATAAACCACATTGGCTGTGATTTGAGTCCCATCAGCCAGTATCACCGTGGCCGTAGGTGTCACTGTCGTGTCTAAAGTCGCAGCACCACCTGACCAAATGGGTAACGCATCGACAATGTTCAAATAAGGAATCCCACCCCCTAAGGTCACCACACTGCTAATGGTATAATCAATGGGTTCGCCCAATCCAGGTTCAGCCGGTGTTCCCGTTTTTTCAGTCTCAACCGCACGCTCATAACAATCCGCTATCGAACACGGGGTATCAGGTGGGACACAAAGCATGATAGGCGCATCAATGGCCGTCCCGAAAGTCGTATTAGGGGGTTGCAACACACCGTCGATATAAAGCTGGGCATTCCCCGTCGTAACCGCAAAAATTTGCTCCCCTTGGGTATTTTCGCCGCTAATGTGATTATCCGTAATAGAACCGTTATTCACATATAAAATACCTGTGATGACATAAATGGCACCCCCGCCTTGGGTCGGGCCAGGGGTTGTTAAGCCGCTATTTCCTGTAATGGAGACACAACCGTCAATATCAACCCAAGCAGTCGGATTATTGGGCGCAATACAAATGGCACCCCCTGCTTGACCAGCCGTGTTATCAAATAATCTTCCCCCATTAAACTGGGCCATTAATTGGGTCACATTGCTAATGATGAAAAAAGCACCACCCGTTAATTCAGCAAAATTGTTATACACACAACCGCCATTCATGACAAAAGTATGGCCTGCATTCACATCCACATACGCAGCACCACCACTAATGGCTGCACGATTATCATGGATTTCACCGCAATTCAAATAAAAAGTAGAACCCGCCGCACAACCAATCCCGCCGCCGGAAGTGGTCGAGACATTGTTGTTAATAGATCCGCCATACATGTAAAAATAACCGGCTCGCAGTTGGACACCACCCCCTTGCCCTAACGCTCGATTATACTGAATGGTCCCATCACACATATAAACAATACCTGATGAATCGATACCCGCCCCTGCTTCAGTCGGAAGGGACTCAAAATGCTCAACAACAGCCCCTACATTTAAAATCAAAACAGAACCTGGCGCTGTCACAATGCCCTTCGTCGCTTGCCCTGCTACAGGGGGTGTCCCATCTAAAACAATCTGCTGTAATGCCAATTGCCCTTCTAAATTTATCAAGGGGTAAACACCCGGACCAGGACTTAATGTATAGGTCGCTTCTGGTACACTTTCAATGGTAATCCGCGAAGTAGCTGGGATGGTTAATGTTGTCGAAAAAATAATCGCTGCCCCTATTTGAATGACACCATCTGCTGGCGGGGCATTCACTGCTGCAATTAAGCTTGCTTCATTTGTTACGATAATGGCCATGATTTCACTCCTTTTGCTAATCTGTTAGCTTCTCGTATATCATATGCCCCAATGCTTAAAGCGAATAAGTGAACATCATGGTTGAATCATTTTTATAAAAAAACATCCCTGTTGCAACGTGAAATCAAGATAATTCACCTCATTCGTTTTGGTAAATAACCCGATTTATCCACATTTCGCCCATACCTTCATAGGCAAAATGTCATATGGTAGTAAGGTCTAGATGTTTAACGTCTATGTTTGAAAGGAAGGAAATGAAATGTTTGAAATCGTTAGTTTTTTCATGTTTTTTATGGCTATGTTGACCGTATTGGCTCACGCCTCATCAACTGCCCATGCCCATGGTTATGTGGAAAGTCCACCTGCTCGTGCGTTTACGTATTCAGGAAGATTTCCTAATCAAACTTTAAATTGGAATCAGCGACATGCCATGATTGGATCGGCTTCGGATAATCCCCACGGGATGGAAACCTGTCAAGGCTGGCCAGCTCAAGGAAGTTGTTCGGGGGGAACAGGTCATATTCCACGGGACGGACAAATTGCTTCGGCCGATTGTCTCCATGGATGCGGGTTAATTGACCGTCAAACGAGTACGCTTTGGTCTAAAACCGATATCTCACCAGGGCCACAACCTTTTACATGGTTTTATACCATCGGTCATGCGACACGAAGATGGGAGTATTTCATCACAAAGCCAAATTGGAATCCTGATGCACCCCTAACAAGAGATCAGTTTGATTTAACTCCGATTACAACGGTTGAATGGGACATGTCTTTTGTAGGTTCTTATGGAACGAGATCGACGCATATGGTTAACATTCCAGCGGATCGAAATGGGTATCACATCGTTTTAGCCATTTGGACCATCGGCGATACACAAATGGCTTTTTATAATGTGGTTGATTTAAATATTGTCGGTGGGACAGGACCAACAACACCTGCACCGCAACCTGAACCTGAGCCACAGCCTGAACCACAACCTGAAAATACGCCTATTTTCAACAACCAAGCCCTTCATTTAGCAACAGCCCTTAATGGTATCACGCGTATACAAGCAAATGGGAATCAAGTTGCTTTAAATGAGCCGACGACTGGACAACATCAAGTATGGCAATTTAATTTGAATCCCAACGGTCAATCTTATACCATTCAAAATACGACAGATGGTCGCTACATCACAGAAGCAAATAACAGCTTGAGTTTAACCGATACTGCGACCACGGCGTCCAATTGGCGTGTTGTCCCTGGGGTTAACAATACCTATCAAATTTTAAATACAGAAACGGGTCGTAGTTTTGATGTGGAAGGCGGGAATACGACTGCCAATGGAACACGCATCATCACTTGGTCAAACACAGGAAATCCGAATCAACGTTGGCACCTGAGTGAAGCGTCGACCTATATTCCAACGCCAGAGCCTGAACCACAACCAGAGCCTGAACTTGAGTATCCAACACCAACACCTGTGCCAACAGGTCCACTTAATCCACCGACCCATTTGCACATTACAGGACAAACAGAAACAACCATTTCGCTCGCATGGCAGCCATCTCAAAATGCAGTACCAGTGAAAAATTATGAAATTTTCCGTAATGGCATAAAAATCGCAACCGTTCCAGGATATGCAACCACGTTCATTGACACTGGTTTATCCTCAGGGGGGACATACAATTATACAGTGCGGGCCCATGCAGCCAGTGAACATTCAAATACTGCAACGGGAACAACAGAAGTCATCACTGAAACAGCACCTACATTAACAGGTCCAACCCAATTAAAAGCCACTTCTACGAGCCTTAGCCTTCAGTGGAATCCATCGACATCTACCCATGGTGTTTTAGGTTATCGGATTTATCGTAATCACGCTGTTGTTGGAGAAGTCGGACCGCAGACAACGACTTTTGTTGATGCAGGATTGGTTCCAAACACCCTGTATACTTATGCTGTGAAGGCGTTCGATCAATTTGGTAATGAAGCTTATTCGCCTAATATGACAGTGAATACGATGATAAATTAGCCGTTATTCATGAAAGAAAGGAAGTGACACAATGGCAGTAATTCCTCAATCGCAATGTCCTTGCGATGCGCCCTCAGCGACAATGTCAACCCCAACACCCTCGGGCGCACCAACCTTGCTTTACGCCCCCTTTTCTACCTCAAATGAAGTTCATTTAAGATGGACACCCGCCATTCATGCCGTTAATTACCAGATTTATCGGGGAACGATGGCAGAAAACATGGAACTGATTGGTCATTCAACGACCAACGAATACCTAGACAAGACTGTGGATCCTGGGATGAGCTATCATTATTATGTGGTCGCATTGGATGGAACTCATCAACCATCAGCGCCAAGTAATACGGTATTGGTTTTAACAAGTGGACTGCTAGCAGTGCCAGGACATCTGCATACAATGGGCGCTATTTCTCCTGGTCATGTGGATCTCATGTGGGCAATCGTCCCTGGTAGCGTTAAAACAGACCTTTACCGAAGCGTCGACGAACAAAATTTCACTAAAATCGGGCATACCGATACACCCTATGATCGTTTTATTGATACGACCGCTCAGGCAGGGCATACTTACTTTTATCAGGCTCGTTCTGTTGATTCATCAGGTCAATCATCAGCAGCCAGCAATACGATTCGCGTGACAATTCCAGGTGGTATTGAAACGACACCGAGCGGCAGTTTAAATCCACCGATGCATTTACATGTTACCAACACGACACAGACCAGTCTGTCCTTGGCTTGGGATTCAACTCAGCATCAAGTAACGGATGGTCAGTACGAGATTTTCCGTGATGGGGTTCAAATTGCAAAAGTACCAGCTCATGTCCGAACCTTTATAGATCATGGCCTTACACCTAGTACCTCCTATACCTATTCAGTGAGATTTAGTGCCGTCTCTGTTCATTCAAACATGGCACAAGGGACAACTGTTGCGTACACGCCGACACCACAACCAGAACCGGAACCAACGCCAGCATCAGGTTTAACCTTTAGTATTTCAGGGGAAGGCACAAATAGGCAACAGATCACGGTTAGAAATCAAACAGGTGCCAACATCCCATCGCTATGGCAGGTCAATTTGACCTATACTGGTGGAAATCCAACCTTTGAATGGCCAGCAAATTGGGCTGTCGGTTCAAATGGTCATGGGGCAACGAGGATTAATGGTGCCCTTAACAACAATGGCACCATCACGTTCCCAATGGGTGTCAATACCCAGACTCGCGTCACGTCTTTAAGCGTTAACGGTCAGAGTGCCACACGTGTGGATTAAATTAAAATTCGACAATGATCCTTTGATCATTAGTGAGTGTCCAACTGTTAAGAGATTTAAGGCAACATGAAAAAGCGGACGCTTTTATTGAAGTTTAAAAGCTGCGTTCAGCTTGATTTTTATTCATTTCATCAACATAAAAAAGGAGTTTTTAACATGATACATTTAATTTTCTTCATGAGTGTCCTAACAATGATGGTTTATTTCATGCCGTCAAAGACTGCACATGCTCATGGGTATGTAGAAGTCCCATTCTCTCGTGCTTTTAGGTATTCTAATCGACGGGGAACAGGTTCAACAGCGATGATTGGGAATGTGGCAACTGAGCCGCAAAGTTTAGGAACCCGTGTCAACTGGCCAACAGGTGCAGGGAGTCCCCAAGATGGGCGATTGGCTTCTGCCAACTGTGCCATTTGGTGGTCATCTTGTCCGCAGCCGATTGACCGTCAAACGAGTACATTATGGGATCGCACAACGATGAATGTGGGTTGGAATACGTTTACTTGGTTTTATACCGTCGGGCATCGAACCAACAATTGGCAGTATTTCATTACAAAGCCTGATTGGAATCCGGATGCCCCACTTACACGGGCGCAGTTTGATTTAACACCGATTGCCACCATTCAAGGCAATGGGGTTAATCCAGGAAGTAACAGTCGGTCAACCCACCAAGTCTTCATCCCAACTGACCGAAATGGCTATCACCTCGTTTACGCTGTTTGGAATCGCAGTGACGCCAATGAAGCATTCTATCAAATCATTGATTTAAACTTGGTCGGTGGTGTGTCGACACCAACGCCTGAGCCTGAACCAGAGCCAACCCCACAACCAGAACCAACGCCTGAAAATAATCCGATGTTTAACAACCGACGCCTTCACATCGCAACGGTCGTTAA
>WRKJ01000078.1 GCA_009778135.1 Defluviitaleaceae bacterium | reverse complement strand
GTTTTAATATGAAAGTAAGACCATCAGTAAAACCGATTTGTGATAAATGTAAAATCATTCGTCGCAAAGGTAAAGTAATGGTAATTTGTGAAAATCCTAGACACAAACAAAAACAAGGTTAAAAATAAGGAGGTGCACGTATGGCACGTATTGCAGGAATTGATATCCCGCGTAACAAGCGCGTTGTAATTTCACTTACTTACATTTATGGAATTGGAAAAGCAACTGCACAAGAGATTTTAGCAAAAGCGAATATATCCGAAGAGACTCGTGTACAAGATTTAACAGAAGACGAATTAAACAAAATCCGTACCGAGATAGATGCGTATAAAGTTGAAGGAGATTTACGTCGTGAAATTTCTTTAAACATCAAGCGTTTGATGGAAATTGGATCTTTTAGAGGAATTCGTCATCGTCGTTCATTACCTGTACGTGGACAAAATACGAAAAACAACGCTCGTACACGTAAAGGACCGAGAAAGACAGTTGCAAACAAAAAGAAATAGGATGTTTCTTTTTGTTACTGACCTGAGGTGCATAGCGTAAATGGGCACTGTCAGAGACAAATCAAAAGAAATAAATTTAGTTCTTTTTTGGTTAAGGTAGCCTTAGTGTAAGAAAAATGAATGATCAGCATTTAAATGATACAGCTACAAACACTAAATAAGAAAAACGTAGATAGGAGGATCACGCAATGGCAGCGAAAAAAGCAGTTAGTCGTAAAAGACGTGTCAAAAAGAATATTGCCAAAGGAATGGCACATATTCATTCGACTTTTAATAATACAATTGTTACGATTACAGATCCACAAGGGAATGCAATTTCATGGTCAAGTGCTGGTGCATTAGGTTTTAAAGGATCGCGTAAATCAACCCCTTTTGCCGCTCAAATGGCTTCAGAAGCAGCCACTAAAGCTGCGATGGATCACGGTATGAAAAGTGTAGATGTGACAGTAAAAGGCCCAGGACCAGGCCGTGAAGCGGCGATTCGTGCCCTTCAAGCAGCAGGTTTAGAAGTAACAGCAATTAAGGACGTAACACCAGTGCCACATAACGGTTGTCGCCCTCCGAAGCATCCAAGAGGTTAAAGCTCGACGCACTGACATGAGGAAGTGTTAGTCGAACTGATGCCGATAGGTGAAAAGTTGAAAGTCGCATCAACATGCGATTAATGAAACTTGTGCCTAATCAATCATGCTAACTGGTGTGACAAATGCGCTTAAAATAGCAAGTTTACTGGTACGCTACGGCTCACATAAACGCATTGAAGAGACGAGGTTTAAGTTTATGGTCTTAGGTGTAAAGCTGGGTTTCTTATCGTCATGAACCCATACGACGAGTTAGGTGAAATTACCGAGGACACAGGTGCTAGTTCACCTCTTGAGGTATAACATTTTGGGGACCCTAGGGGAAGGAACTCATTTTAGTTACAATAGATAGGAGGGAATTATATGTTAGAGATCGATAAGCCAGAAATCACAACTGAAGCACTAGATGAACAAAATCATTCAAGCAGATTCGTGCTAGAACCACTAAAACGTGGCTATGGTACGACCCTTGGAAATTCACTTAGACGTGTTTTACTCTCATCATTACCAGGGACAGCAGTCACTTCAGTCTTAATCGAAGGTGTTCTTCATGAATTTACATCACTTGAAGGTGTCGTTGAAGATGTTACACAAATTGTACTCAATTTAAAAAAATTAGTATTAAAAATGGATGCATCACTTGAAGTTAAAGAACTTTATTTGGAGTCAACGATACCTGGAAAAGTTTTTGCGTCTGATATTCAAGCTGATGCTGATGTGGAAATTATCAACCCTAATCTACACATCGCAACTGTTGCGACTGGCGGATCATTAAAAATGACATTAAAAGTGCGTAGTGGTCACGGGTATGTAGGTGCTGCAGATAACAAACGATACCTAGAATCTGTTGGTGAAATTGCGATAGACTCGATTTACACGCCTATTTTAAATGCTTCTTATGAAGTAGAAAAAACACGTGTAGGTCAAGATGCATCTTATGATAAATTAACCATGGATCTAAAAACTGATGGCAGTTTAAAACCGACAGAAGCTATTTCACTTGCGTCGAAGCTTTTAGTCGAACATTTCAATGTGCTTGTTGACTTAGATGACGTAGGCAGACTCGCATCATTTATCAACGAACGTGAAGATGAGTCTCAAGGACGCGTACTGGACATGCCAATTGAAGAATTAGATTTATCAGTTCGAGCATACAATTGTTTACGTCGTCATGGTGTTGACACTGTATTAGATTTAGCAAGCTTAAAAGAAGAAGATGTTATTAAAGTCAAGAACCTAGGAAAAAAATCCATGAAAGAAATTAAGGATAAATTACTAGATCTTGGATTAGGACTTGGATTTGGTTCAGAAGAATAAACATACAAATGCATAACGAAAGGAGGTCGAATTGCAGATGGGTTATAGAAAATTAGGTCGTTTAAGTGATCAACGAAAAGCGATGCTACGTGACTTAGCAACAGACCTTATTATCAATGAGAAAATTACAACAACAGAAGCACGTGCAAAAGAACTTCGTCGTACAGTTGAAAAATTAATTACATTAGGTAAACGTGGAGATTTACATGCACGTCGTCAAGCTGTTGCTGTTCTTCGCCAGAAACAAGCAAATCTTGAAACAGGTCAAGATGCAGTACAGAAATTATTTGCTGATATTGCACCGAGATACCAAGAACGTCAAGGTGGCTACACACGTATCATCAAAACTGCACCGCGTCGTGGAGATGCTGCAAGAATGGCAGTCATTGAGTTGGTTTAATTTTATTTGAGCTAGAATCTAAAGATTCTAGCTTTTTTGAATTGAAAACGAACTTCATTTTGAAAAACATGTTGTTTGTATTTGAATTTTATAACGAAAAAGGGTAAAATAGTAAGTATCTATTTTGTACTTTTTTCACAAGTGTAAAACTGATTTTTATGTATATTGGAGGTCTATTTGATGAACAAGGAAACAGTAAAAGATATCACATTAAAAGGAAAGAAAGTGTTAGTTCGTGTCGATTTTAATGTCCCTTTACAAGACGGTGTGATTACCAACGATAACAGAATTACAGCAGCACTCCCGACAATCAATTATATTTTAGAGCAAGGTGGACGTGCGATTTTATTTTCACATTTAGGACGCGTTAAAGAAGAAGCAGATAAAGAAGGGAAGTCATTAGCGCCTGTTGCTAAAGCATTAGGAGAAAAGTTAGGAAAAGAAGTTGTATTCCCAGGTGTTACACGAGGAGACGCATTAGAAACAGCAATTGAGCGTCTTGGTGATGGAGACATTCTCTTAGTAGAAAATACGCGTTTTGAAGATATTGAAGGTAAAAAAGAGTCTAAAAATGACGCTGAACTCGGAAAATACTGGGCATCACTTGGAGATGGGATTTTCGTTAATGATGCTTTCGGAACAGCTCATCGTGCTCACGCTTCAAATGTGGGGATTTCTTCCAATGTCCGTCATGCAGTAGCTGGTTTCTTATTAGAGAATGAAATTAAATTTATTAAACATGCAGTGGATGCACCTGAGCGTCCTTTTGTTGCGATTTTAGGTGGTTCTAAAGTTTCTGATAAAATTGGCGTCATTGAAAATTTACTTGACAAAGCTGATAAAGTCATTGTCGGTGGCGGAATGACTTATACGTTTTACAAAGCGCAAGGCTTAGAAATTGGTGCTTCTTTATGTGAAGATGATAAATTAGAGCTCGCAAAAGAACTGATGGAGAAAGCTGGCGATAAATTGATTTTACCTGTTGATTCTAAAGAAGCGAACGCTTTTTCGGGCTATACAGTTGTACAAGATACGGCGGGAGAAGCTGTTACAGAAGGCTTTTTAGGACTTGATATCGGGCCAAAGTCAATTGCGAAATTTGAAGCTGAAATTGCGGGAGCTAAAACAGTTGTGTGGAATGGACCAATGGGTGTTTTTGAAAACGCAGATTTTCAAGCTGGAACCATTGGTGTCATGGATGCCATTGCAGCTCAAACGGGTGCAACATCAATTATTGGTGGTGGTGATTCAGCAGCGGCTGCCATTAACTTAGGACGTGCTGATAAATTCTCATGGATTTCAACAGGTGGTGGTGCATCTATGGAATTATTAGAAGGAAAAGCGTTGCCTGGATTAACGTCATTAACAGATAAATAGAAAATAAAGATTGAGAAATGTAAAATAGAAAAAGAGGTGTTTTATCATGGCAAGAATTCCAATTATTGCTGGGAACTGGAAAATGAACAAAAACTGTAAAGAATCAATTGCGTTTATTAAAGCGATTGCTCACAAAGTACCTGAAGCAACGCATGTCGAAACAATCATTTGTGCACCTGCAGTTAACTTGTGTGGTATGGTTAAAGAACAAGGAAGTCATTTACGCATTGGTGCACAAAATTTACATTGGGAAGCAAATGGTGCTTTCACAGGTGAGATTGCCCCAAGCATGTTAACAGACATTGGGGTAGCATATGTGGTGATTGGTCACAGTGAACGTCGTGAAATGTTTGGTGAAACAGATGAAACTGTCAACAAAAAAACCCATGCAGCACATGCCAATGGATTGATTCCAATTGTATGTTGTGGAGAATCTTTAGCAGAACGTGAAAATGGCACAACCAATGATGTTGTAGATGCACAAATCGTTAAAGGGTTGGCAGGACTCTCAACTGATCAAGCGAAAGCAACTGTGATCGCTTATGAGCCTATCTGGGCGATCGGAACAGGAAAAGTCGCAACAGACGAGCAAGCAAATGAAACAATCGGCTATATTCGTTCAGTTGTTGCCCGTGAACATGGCCAAGATGTTGCTGATGCCATTCGGATTCAATACGGTGGCTCAGTTAAACCTGAGACAGTCGCTGGGTTAATGGCACAACCAGAAATAGATGGTGCTTTAGTCGGTGGTGCATCTCTTGATGTGGATTCATTTTTAGGACTACTCAACTTTTAAGATCAGAACCTCACTTAAATGAAGTGGGGTTTTGAAGTTTTTGTTTCGACATGTTGATTATAAGGTTGACAAAATCCTTTAGATAGACTAAACTATTAAGAAGACTTTTTTGGAGTAGATCATATGATGAGAGAAATTGCATCAGATAGAATTGTCATTAAAGTGGGGACAAGCACATTAATTAAACCAACTGGGGAAGTGAATATCAAACGCATTGAACAATTAACGACGACCATTGCGACATTGAAAGCTCAACATAAACAAGTTATTCTTGTTTCATCTGGTGCCATTGGTGTGGGGACAAACGCATTGAAATTAGAAAAACGTCCGACGCTCATTCCGGATAAGCAAGCAGTTGCAGCAGTTGGACAATCTCTTTTAATGGGTGTGTATGATAAATACTTTGGGATGCATCAATTAGCAGTTGGACAAATGCTCATTACGAAAGACTGTATTGAACATACCCGGCGGTACGGCAATGCCATCAACACATTAAACGCATTGTTAAATTTAGACATTATCCCCATTATTAATGAGAATGACACGGTGGCAATAGATGAGATTATCCTAGGCGATAACGATACACTCTCTGCTTATGTTGCCACGATGATTAATGCGAACTTACTCATTATTCTTTCAGATATCGAAGGACTTTATGATAAAAACCCGACTGAACCTGAGGCGAAGTTAATTACAGAGGTTAAATGTATAACCGAACAAATAAAAGCTTATGCTGGAGGTGCAGGATCGATACATGGGACTGGTGGAATGAAAACAAAGGTTGAAGCAGCGATGATTGCAGCTAAAAATGGAACAAAAACGATCATTATGAATGGTAAAACCCCAGAGAAGCTTGAAAATGTCCTTAAAGGTGAAGTCATTGGCACATATTTTGATTTAACTACGGGTTAGGAAGGAGACGAACATGACTATTATTGAACAAGCGGAGAAGGTAAAGATAGCAAGTCAGATACTCGTCGGCATAAGCGCTGAGCAATTAAATCAAGCACTAAATCAAATTGCAACGGCGTTACTCGCACATGAAAAAGAAATCATTGCAGCAAATGAGCTGGATATGGAACAGGGTCGTCTGAATCGGACACCTGATGCGCGACTTGATCGTTTGATGTTAAACGAAGCACGCATCAAAGGGATGGCATCAGATGTCTCTGATGTCGCAAAGTTACCAGATGTATTAGGAGACTTTCAAGGGTTTACAAGACCAAATGGATTGAAAGTGACGAAGTTAAGCGTGCCACTTGGTGTCGTGGGAATGATTTATGAATCTCGTCCGAATGTGACCGTTGATGCAGCAATTCTTTGTTTAAAGAGCGGAAATGCTGTTCTTTTACGCGGTGGAAAAGAAGCGCACCATAGTAATCAAGCACTTGTTAACGTCATTAAATCTGCGCTTGTTGAAAGCGGATTGCCAGCGGATGCTGTTGAACTCGTACAAGATACAAGCCGAGAGACTGCCACCCAGATGATGAAACTAGATGGTTATCTTGATCTGTTAATCCCAAGAGGTGGTGCAGCACTTATTCAATCGGTGAAAGAACATGCAACGGTGCCAATCATTGAAACTGGAACAGGAAATTGTCACATTTATATCAATGAGTTTGCAGATTTACAAATGGCACTTGACATTTTAATTAATGCAAAGGTTCAAAGACCATCAGTTTGCAATGCTTGCGAAAATGTGGTGATTGATAAGGCTGTTGCATCTGATGTGTTGCCTTTGATTAAAGCGGCATTAGAGGGACATGGTGTTCAATTAAGAGGTTGCCAAGCAACAACTGACATCATTGCTGTTCAATTAGCAAGTGCTGATGACTTTTATACAGAGTACAATGATTTATTGCTTTCAATCAAAGTCGTCGACCATATTGACGAAGCGATCCTGCATATTAATGAGCATGGAACGAAGCATTCAGAAGCCATTGTGACCGAAAATCAAGTTTATGCCAGAAGGTTTTTACAACGCATAGACGCAGCTTGTGTGTATCACAATGCCTCAACACGTTTCTCAGATGGGGCAGCACTCGGTTTTGGTGCTGAAATTGGCATTAGTACGCAAAAACTTCATGCACGTGGTCCATTTGCATTGAAAGAGCTGACGACTTATAAATATGTGATTGAAGGAACAGGTCAAGTTAGAAAGTGATGAATGAAAAAATAAAATGACGATTCACAGGAGGTGTGAGTCGTCATTTTAATCTGTTTGTCGTTTTAAATCATTGTTAATTTTGATTAAATATTTATGAATCAGATTATAGTCATCTTTATTGATGGCTTGAGCTTCCATCAACTTGATTAATGTAATCTCTAGATTTTTGGCTTCTTGTGCTGTACTCATGACATCTCCCTCCCATTTGTCACTATTGTTAAAATCAGTGCACAGATTAATATATGCAAAAAGAAATTATTTATTCACGGTTGTTTAAAGAAAATAATTTTGCTGAAATGAAAGTCGTAATCGGAACTGTTGAAACAATGCCGATGCTCCCTGCGATTCCTTGGATGATTTCGATTCCAATCTCGTCTTCGTTGATAAACTGGATCCAACTCATGTCCAAAGAAGTAAAGAGTAAAATAACGCTAAAGCTACTCCCCACGAAAGCAAGGATGAGTGTATTAGACATCGTTCCCATGGCATCGCGCCCAATGTTAAAACCAGCTTGCGCTAACTGATGCCTGGTGATGGTTGGGTTAGCGCGTTTAATTTCTTCCATGGCAGAAGCGATGGTCATGGACGTATCGCTGATTGCACCAATTGCAGCAATGATGACACCACTGATGAAGATACCTGAGATGGGGAGCTCAGGATTCCATAAGCGTAAAAAACCAATGCGTTCGATGTGGTAACCTGAAATGAAAGAAAAACGTCCTGCAATAAAAGCAAATAGTGCTGCGATCAGAACACCGGCGATGCAACCTGATATGGCAGCTATTGACTTTGCATTGACGCCAGCTAAAAAAGTAATACTTGTGACGATAATTAAGATACCGACGATGACGGCAACGAAAATAGATGGATAACCAGCTAGGGTGAGTGGAACTAAAATGAAGAGGATCGTGGCTAGGGAAAAGAGCAGACCTGACACAGCCAAGAAGCCCCGTTTACCGCCAATGAGACATAGCAGAATTAAAAATAGCGCAATAAAAAGGATATGGGATATACCACGATCAGGACTGCTTATTTGGATAGAAGTTTCAGTGAGTTCAACAATGACCCGATCCCCTTCATCAAAAGTAGGTAGCCTCGGGTTCATTAAATTATTTTGAGCTTCGACAGTCATGCCTTGAAACTCACCGGTTATCATCTCAACAAGTAATGTCTGATAACGGAAATAAGGATTTGTCGATTCATAAACAAGCTCAACAACACGTCCACGCTCATAATAGAGTCCTTCTTGTCCCCCTTCACTTGGACGGACATGATTCGCAACTAACAGTAAGATGCTGAATAAAACGAAGCAACCAGCTAAGATCATCAACTGTAACTTCCGCTCATTTTTAAGATTCATCATAAGCCCCTCTTTCTAAAGCTATTCTTATCTAGTATAGATTATAAACGGATAAGATGATAAATTCAAGTATGCTTTCCGCTTACTTTCAATATTTCTTTAAACTTAATAAAAAAGTTTCAAAAAAAGCTTGCAATACGTGATACTTTCGTGTAGAATTGTTCTGTTACATTTTCGTTATTACTTTTAGAGATATGGGATGCCCACCCCATATGTCAACGACAACTGATTTAATAATGAATGAAGAGGAGTTGTATTTATGCGTACGACATTTATGCAAAAAAGTCATGAAGTAGATCGCAAATGGCATGTTATTGATGCAGCCGATAAAACGTTAGGACGTTTGGCTACTGAAGCTGCTACTTTATTAAGAGGAAAGCACAAGCCGACATTTACACCACATGTTGATTGTGGTGATTATGTGATTGTGATTAATGCTGATAAAATTACATTAACAGGAAATAAATTGAGTGATAAAATGTATTATCGTCATTCAGGTTATCAAGGTGGATTAACGGTGAAATCTGCGGGACAAATGCGTGAGCAACAACCAGAGCGCATGCTTGAGCTCGCCATTCAAGGAATGATTCCAAAAGGACGTCTTGGACGTGCGACAGGTAAGAAATTATTTGTATATGCAGGAGAGAAGCATCCGCATGCTGCTCAAAAACCTGAAATTTACGAGTTGAAAGGATAAGGAGGTAACATACTATGGCTAACATAACACAATATTTAGGAACTGGTCGTCGTAAAAGTTCAGTTGCACGCGTTAGACTATTACCAGGAACAGGTAAAGTCGTTGTCAACAAGCGTGAATTTGAAGATTACTTCCCTTCAGCTGCAACTCGCTTAGACATCATGCAACCATTAGAAATGACGGAAACAACCAATCAATACGATGTATTCGTAAATGTTAACGGTGGTGGATTAACGGGACAAGCAGGTGCCATGCGCCTTGGGATCTCTCGTGCATTACTTGCAGTAGACTCTGATGAGTACCGCCCAACATTAAAACCAGCTGGCATGTTAACACGTGACCCACGTGCAAAAGAACGTAAAAAATACGGTCTTAAAGCGGCACGTCGTGCACCACAATTTTCAAAGAGATAAACGTTGTTACTACGACGTTTCGAGCATCGACTCTCACTTTAGAGTTGGTGCTTTTTTCATGAAATTTGAGGTTTGGTTCCGAATGAGAGTGAGGTTTTAAATATTTTGATAAACAATAGATGTTGAATAAAAAAATTGTTCCTCCCCATCGAAATATAACGGAAGATATGGTATAATGTCAAAAGCAGAGGGTTTAAGACGGTGGCAGAGCGATTTTTTGAAAGGAGGATTTTTTCCAAGTTTTGAAAAGGAGTGATGCCCATGTTACGAGTATTTGGAATCTGGCGTTGTTCCGAAAGGAGGACGCATGAAAACTTCAGACGTGCTAGTACTGATGTTAATGTTCGGGATGTTTATTCTCGCACTTTTAACGCTCATACTGGAACTGATGAAATTAGTAAACGGATAACGGAAAAAGTAATCGTCTTTAACTTTAGCCAGTTTAACGATTACTTTTCGTAGTTATTTAATTGCTACCGTCTTTAACGGTTCTGTTAGAGGTTCTACCTGTTCAAGCAAGTAGTGCCTCGTTTTTATTATATGATAAGTATAGCATAACAATACAAATATTGCAAATTAAATTTTGTTTGATGGTTATTTTTACTTATTTAATTTTTACTCCCATTCATGTTAAGAGCTAATGGAACGAGTAAACGGATAACAGAAAAAGTAATCATCATAAACTTTAGCGAGTTTAACTATAGTTTAGCACAATAACATAAATATTGCAAATTAAATTTAACTTAAAAGGAAAATTCCTAAGTGAATAATGTTGATAAAAATAAATTTCAATTACAGATGAAAAACTGAACAACGCTCTGTCAAGTAGACAGGATAAAAAACAAAACATAAATTCCGAATTTTGTTCAACAGCTTAGGCTGTTGTTTTTTCTCGCTTACTTTACTTTCAGCTATTTTTTCTTTGAAATTGAGACATCGACCCTGAAAAAAAAGCGAAAATGGATATCAATTTTTGTCGAATTATGATATAATAAAAGTGAATGTCTGGAAATTAATATCTTAAATCCGACGTTCACCCAGCCTAAAGGTATTGGTTCAACTAATGGCAATAAATTGCCGTAGCTTCACTGATGTGGCGAATATGTGTCATAAGACAGATGAATTGATCCAAGTAGCTATGGTTAAGTATCAAATACCAAATTTTTTTTTCTAGGAGGTCAGTACATGGGGAATGTCACAGGGAGTATTTTATTTATCACGAACAATCATGAGATTGAACCAACATTATTAAAACAATTGGAAAAAGCGTATAAAGTTTATCTTGCAAGTGATACCTGGGATGGAATAGATATGATGAACGAAAATCATATTGATGCTTTTGCAATCATGTCTAACTGGCATATAGAGCCCGTAACAGAAAATCTTCTAGAAGAGCTTCGCAAAACCCGATCAAAATTTACACCAACCATCTTCATTTCAAAACAACCAAGTGATGATCTGAATACCCGCTTGTATACAAGAAGTGGGTGGTATTTCAGTGTTTATCCGATTCATCAGGAGCGTTTCATGACCATCGTCTCAGACGCCATGGAGCTTGCCCATTCAGTTGATGACAAAACCATCAAATTAAAAAAGAATCGAGATGAATATCCTTATAAAGTGAGAAACATCTCTCGCATTAAAAGAAGTCGACATCGATGCATTAAAATTTATAGTCAAAATCCGATCACAGGTGTCGAAGAAGAAGAAGAATTTTTCTATGATCTCCCATTAGCCACTTTCCTTAAAAACAATGGCATTGAAAAATACATCAAACAATCACATCAAAGTTGGCTCGTCAATGTTTCAAAAGTTAAAGAAGTCAGAACAGCCGATACAGAACTGGTGCTTTTTGACGGAACCGTTGTACCGACCAGTAAAAAGTTTATCGTCAATTTTAAAAAGAGTAAAAACTGAATGAATGGCGCCGATTTTTCTAGTGCATCAAAACGTAAGTAATAGCGCATATTGGCGTGTATCATTTTCAAATACAAGGAAACGAGGACAACTCGTACCAATGTCGGTACAAAGTAAAAAGATGGACAAGCAAAGAAAGCTTCCCATCTCTTTTGGTTTACCAACCCCACCAAAACCGCTGAAATCTACAGCATCTGCAAGGTCTGTGACATCTTCTCATACAACAGATCTGTTCTCGGCGACAACAACGGTTGAATCGTGAAAAGTTACAACACATGATTTTCATCTCCTTTAGTAAGGTGCACGTAGCACCACATACATGGGATGCTTCTTTACCAGGGTGTGGTGAGAAGCCATATCAGCCAGAAATTGTTTTCTATATTAAACAACATGACATCTTTATCACGACTGTTGAATGTGCGTTCATGACGCATGGACGTGTGATCATAAGTGTTGTTTCTCTTATTCATCGTACAATGTCTCCTCTCTGATACATAATAATGTATGTCGATGATGGGATGCCCGAACAAGACAAATATTGAGTTGAAAGATATGTTATTCGAAAAGTTTTAATTGTTGTGATGATTGGTTAGGTTAAATCATAGTCTTTAAAGAGAAATCAATAAAGGTGTGATCATGATGTCTAAGTTAACGGATAAGCAAATTGTTATTTTTAGTGTTGTGCTCTTCGCTTTGATTTACATCACCATTCACACCAACATGTTGAGCAATTTTCTTCATACGATTCGTCCATTTATCAATGGCTTTATTTTGGCTTATTTAACTGATATTTTTGCTTCGAAGGTTGAGAAAAAAATATCTTTTAAACATGCAAGAGGGCTGAGTATTTTAATTGTATATATGATGTTAATCACCATTTTTGCTCTGTTGCTGGGCTACATGATTCCAATCTTACACCAAAACATTCAACTTTTTATACATAAACTTCCGGATTATTTGGATCAAAGTGAGTTTTTGACATTAAATTTCTTTCTTAACACTTTTTCGTTATCTGAGGTGACATCGCGATATGGTGCAAACCTGTTAGAATTTACAGGATACGCAAGGGCTGCAACGTCGAGTATTGTGAATGGGGCACTTAGTTTTGTTGTCTCAGTTTACGTGCTTCTTACTAAAGATTCCATCTTTAGGTTTACTGGTCGGTTGGTTAAACTGACGATTCCAAATCATGCTGATACTTTGAAGCGGTATATGAAGCAAAGTCATCTTGTTTTTCAACAGTTTTTATTGGCGCAACTGTTTGCGAGTTTAATCTTGGGATTTCTAGCAGGAATCACTTTGGCGTTTTTAAATGTGAATTATGCTATTTTAATTGGTACACTTATTGCGCTCTTAAATGTCATCCCACTATTTGGTGCCATTGTGGGGATTGTCATTGCTGTTGTTATTATTTTTTTAACCAATTCTCCTGTGCTAGCATGGGCGAGTTTGGCATTTTTACTGTTTTTACAACAAATAGATGCAACGGTTATCACACCGAAGTTGATGGGAAATGTGTTAAATCTTAACCCCATTGTTATTATTTTAGCGATGATCATAGGTACCCATTACTTTGGATTTATTGGTATTTTATTTGCAGTTCCTGTTACAGTGATGATTAGAGAAATGTTAAAAGAAAGGTTTCGTGTGTAAGGGTTTCGAGCGTTATTTGATCAAAGGTCGACATGCTTTTTTAGATAAAAAATCATGCAAGCTAATTTGACTTGCATGATCTTTTTAATTGTGTTAGTATTTTTAAATCTTGTTCACTTAATTCCGCTGTTTCAAGTAAGTCGGGACGTCTTTCTAATGTTCTTTTTAATGACTCCGTCCGTCGCCATGTCGCAATTTTGGCATGGTTGCCTGATAATAAAACATCAGGCACTTTGAGTCCAAGGAAATTTTCAGGTCGGGTATATTGCGGGAATTCTAAAAGTCCGTTAGAAAATGAGTCTTCTTCATGAGAAGATGCCTTTGGTAACGCACCTGGTAATAAACGAACGATTGCATCTATCATGACCATTGCTGCTGTTTCACCACCCGTTAAGACAAAATCACCTAATGACAGTTCATCTGTGACCAAGTGTTGTCGAATGCGTTCATCAAAGCCTTCATAGTGACCACAGATAAATGTTAAATGCTGTTCATTGGCTAATTCTTCTGCTTTTTTTTGAGTGAACCGTTCGCCTTGAGGACAAAGTAAAATAATTCGTGACTCAGCCTCACCAGACGTTTCTGCAATTGCATCAAAAATGGGTTCAGGTGTTAAAAGCATGCCTTGTCCACCCCCATAGGGATAATCGTCGACTTTATGGTGTTTGTTTTTTGAATAATTGCGAAAGTTGACGGTGTGAAAGGCTGCCTTTCCTTCTCTTTGTACGCGCCCAACAATAGAAGTTGTGAAAAAGGTTTCAAAAAGCTCTGGAAAAAGGGTTAAAATATGAATTTTCATTGAATAAGTCCCTCTAGCAATTCTATCGTAACCTTTTTATTTTCAATGTCGACATTTTTGACCACATCTTCAATATAAGGGATCAAAGCATCTTTTTCACCTTTTCTTTTCACGACCCAGACATCATTGGCACCTGTTTGAAGGATATCAATAATCTCTCCCAAAACTTCGCCACTTGTTGTTTGAACTTGACAGCCCATGATTTCGTAGAAGTAAAATTCTGTTTCATCTAATTCACCTAATTGGGTTGCATCAACGAGTAGGTCACAGCCTTTGTATTTTTCTACGTCGTTAATGTGGTTCATATCGACGAATTTAAGTAAGTCGACGTTTTTATTGACACGATGTGTTTTAATTTGAACGGGCACATGTGTTCCTTGGTAATCAATGAACAATTGTGAACCTGTTTTGAAGCGTTCCGCTTTGAAATCACTATTTGAAATCACACGTACTTCTCCTTGTAAAGCATGCGTGTTTATAATTTTACCAACTTTTAAATAATCAATCATCATTTTATACATTCCTCATTCTATTTAGTCACTTACTATGATATAATATAAAGAAGTATTTTTCAAGAAAGAAGGATTGATTTATGTTAACAAAACGAAAAAAATGGCTATTACTCTTCATTTATGTGACTGGCTTTTTATTAATACCTCCGTTAGCAGGAGGTGTCGTGAGCCAATTTCTAAATTTAAGCGGTTTGGGTTTACTTGCTGTGATCAATTTGATTACCTATGCCATTTTATGTGGTGCTGTGCTCTTGTTAAGTCAAGATGTTTTTAAAAAAGATGTGAAAAAAATTGATCATTGGGGAAAGTTTGTCGCACAAATGGCAATGGGTTTGATATTCACATTTGGTTCAGTACTTGTCGGGAATCTCATTGTCATGAGTCTTGGAACAACAGAAATGGCTACTAATCAAGAAGTTGCGGCGAATATCCTTGATGCGATGCCATTTGTCATGATCATAACTGCTATTTTTTTAGCACCAATTGTCGAAGAAATTATTTTCAGGCTTGTTTTAATGAATCTATTTGATTGGAAACCTGTTTACCAGCTGCTTTTTTCAAGTTTGATTTTCGGGTTGTTTCATGTGCTTCTCGGTGGATGGATTCACATTATTTCATATACACTCGCAGGCCTTGTATTCGGTTACTTTTATTTAAAGCACCGTAACATTTGGCATGTGACCATCCTACATATCCTTCATAATGGTGTAACCATTGGACTTATGTTTTGGATCGCTCAGTTGATGTCTTAAAGGCGCTTGAGAGCGTCTTTTTTAATGCGTGACATCATATATTAAAAGAGCCAGTTCTTATCAATACAGTTGGAGTGGGGGAAAGAGAATGAAGAAACAGACGATGGTACAAGCTACCTTCATGATGATAGTCGTCGGGTTTTTAATCAAGATATTGGGCGTTGTGAATCGAATTGTCATTACGCGGACGCTTGGGGAAACTGCTATCGGGGTGTACATGTTGATTTCCCCAACCGTTATGTTTTTAGCAACACTAGCAACAGTGGGACTGCCTGTTGCAATTCCAGCACTCGTGTCTCGAGGAGAGATTAAAGAGCGAAAAATTTTATCTGTATCACTTACGATTGCTTTGAGCTTGAGTCTATTGATTACGATCATGATGTTTTTCTTAGCGAACCCCATTGCGACCTATTTATTAAAAGATGAACGTGTTGTTTTACCCCTTATGATGGTGGGCCCGCTTTTATGTGTTGTTGCCTTTACTTCTATTTTGAAATCTTATTTTCAAGGAAAAGAAAACATGACGCCAGGTGCCATTGCGACGTTGATGGAACAAGTAACAAGAATTGGATTGAGTGTTGTTTTTATTTCATGGTTATTACCGAGAGGCATTCCTTATGCAGTCGTGGGCTTGATGTTGGCATCTATCGTCGGAGAACTCGTTTCGGCTATTTTGTTAACCACGATGTTCATCCGTTTTAAAAAGAGAAACTACCCAGGGACTCATTTTAAACTTTCCAAACTGGAATCTGTTAATTTTAAAGATGTTTTAGGGATTTCTTTACCGACAACAGGAAGTCGACTCGTTGGCACCTTGACTCACTTTCTTGAACCCATTATCGTCGCACGGATGCTTTTTAGGTTGGGATATGCCAGTGAGGTGAGTACCATCATGTACGGTGCCGTTTCAGGATTCACGATCCCTTTACTCTTTATGCCGTCATTTATTTCCAGTGCTGTCACCAGTGCCATCATTCCAGCCATTAGCAAAGCTTACAAAAATAAAGATTTAAAAGTGATCCATAAACGATTGTCGACTTCTTTTAGAGTTGCCTTCTTCACGAGTGGTTTCTACCTCGTACTTGTGATGATTTTCCCATTTGAGATCATGCATTTGCTCTACAATAGCGCAACAGGTGCTGAGTTTTTAAGTGTAACAGCACCTGTCTTCTTACTCGTTTACTTACAAGCACCCTTGGTTGCAACCCTTCAAGCCATTGGTGAAGCTAAATTTACCATGCGAGCGAGTATTGTGGCTTCTATCATTAAAATAACAGTCATGGTCCTATTAATGCTCATCCCAGGTTTCAACATTTGGGGATTCGTATTCGCTATTTTGATCAATATTGTGCTTTTAACAACCTGGTATTATGTGATCGTCTCAAAACGCATTGGATACACCATGGAAAAATTGAAAGTGTTAAATGCTGTCCTTATTTTAGGGGTTGTCTATGTGTTGGGACAACATTTGCGCGGGATGGCTCAGTTTCAAGGCAGCCTGTTACAACTGGCAGTGGTAGCGGGTATGTTGTTTGTTGCTCATAGCATGCTCACTTTGTTTGCAGGACTTGTTCCCAGATAGGTTCTATTGCAATTTGAGCCGTCATAAGCTGTTAAGGGGCATAGCTAAAGGGAATCCATCGAAAGATGTCTTTGACTATGAAAATGAATTAAATGGGGGGGAGTTTTATGGCAGATAAACTTGTGAGATCCATCGCAAAAGGTGTTGTTTTCGGATCAGTGAGTAGTTTACTCGTTTCAGTCGTGATCACGTTATTGTTATATATCGAAATCGTCGGTGTGGTGCTCGCATCAAAAATGTTATACGGTGCTTTTGTTGTTATTTTATTCATCGCATCATTTATCACAGCACGAAATATGGGCTCAAGAGGCTTGTTCGTTGGCTTAGGGATTGGTTGTGTCCTGATGTTGTTTGGCGCACTATATCGCTTTTTAGGGATTGAAACAGGTGTTGGATCAACCTTTTTGATCCGAGGTGCTGTGACCCTTCTAGTTGCAATAGCAGGTGCTGTCATCGGTACAAATACAGTAAAATAAGAAAGGCTTGACGACGTTGAGTCTTTTTTAAGGGATGTTTAACACCTATAAAGGCTGTGACTGCAAGCCATGTTTATCAGTTTCATACATTTGTCGTGAAAAGGTATGTCTTATGAGTTGAAGAAACTTTCATTTTGTGGTATGATTAAGTCAATTTGAAATCGGATTTAAGGTGTGAGTCGAGATGATTGTATGGATTTTTGTGGGGATTAGTGTAGGTTTAGGTTTTCTACTCCTTGCCTATTTAGTAGGACGTGCAAAAAGAGGCACCTATCGTGGGATCATTGAAAAATTAGAAAATCGAAGGTTCGAAATTTCTGAAAAGCCTGTGATGTTTGAACTTGCAAAGTTGAAAAGTGTGCGTAAAAGTAGTCGTATTATTGAACTGGTTTCCCAGTGGGAGAAACGTTGGGAAATATTTGAAGAACAATTAACGGTTATTGAAGACAACATTGCTTATGTTGAAGAAAGTGTGCGATCAGGTGAATTTGAACGAGCAGATGAAATCATTGATATCACCGGAAACGATTTAACTGATGTTGCTGAAAAAGTGGAGGCATTGCTGGCTGAAATTGAAAATTTAAAAACATCTGAATCAAGAAATCGTGATGGCATCATGAAGCTACGGCAATGTTTTGCAAATTTGAATGACAAGTATGAAGAAAATCAGTCGATTTACGAAGCGATTGAGACAGAAATAGAAGCGAAATTTAGACAGATTAAAGCTGATTTTGAGACATTTGATACCCATATGGAAGCTTCCAACTATGATTTAGCAGATGAAGCAAGTGATCAATTGGAAGAAAAGCTTGATTTGATCGGAAGTGCGCTTGAAAAGATACCTTTATATCGTGAAAGCATTGAAATAGATATTCAGCCGATGTTAGATGGCATGTTGGAAAGTTACGAGGCGATGTTAAACAAAGGGCTGTTTTTGGAGCATTTAAAGGTGAAGTCAGTCGTCGCTCAACATAAAAAAGAATTGGAGCGGGTGCCAGAATTGTTAAAAAAGTTTGACTTTTCTGAGATTGAAAAGTTGCTGATCAAAGTGCCCACGGAAGCTAAGAAGTTACGTGATGAAATGAAACATGAAATTGATGTTAAAGAATCATTTGATTCAGATTTGGCACAACTTAAAATTGATGCTGGTTTCGTCGTTAAAGAAAGTAAACTGTTAACTGAACGTTACGATGAGATTAAAGCCCACTGTTTAATGCGTCGGGATGATGAAGAAAATTTTAAATCACTGATTCACGAAATTAACATCGTGGATGTCGGTGTTAGCAATTTGTTATCAGAAATTGAAGCTGAAAAAACAGCCATTTCTGATTTACATACTTCTGTGCTCCGATATTTAACACAACTTGGAGAGATTAAAGAACAGCTTGGTATTTTTGACAGTGAAATTGCATCACTTCAAAAAGGTTCTGAAGATATGCGAGCACAAGCCATTGACTTGTTAACGAAAATTAATCAGCTCAAGTCGACTTTTGAAAAAACAATGTTTACGACCCATGTTTCTGCTTATAAGTTGACACTTGATAAAGCTGATAATCAAATATCAGAATTATTAGAAGAAGCAAACAAAACACCGCTTGATGTTGCCAAAGTGAGGTTTAGCTTAAAAATGTCGCTTGAAATGATGAATAAAGCAGAGCATGAAGTGGCTTTGGCCATCGAGCAATTGAAAATGGCAGAACGTTTGTTGGTTTATGGCAATCGCTATAGTGAACGAGGCGGCATGTATGTAATGGATTTAACCATTGCCGAAGATCAGTTTCATCAGGGAAATTACCGCGCTGTTATTGATAAAATGCATCAGAGTTTAACAAGTGTAGAAGGGACTTCATTTTCCAAGATTTTTGAAGGGTTAAAGCAAGAACTTGGCTGTGTGATGCTTTGAGCGGATGTACACAAATGATAAAAAGAAGGTTTTGACAGGGCTCAGAACCTTCTTTTGAACGTATAATAAGTGTATAAAGTGTATAGGGATGAGGGAGGTTCATCATAATGGAACGTGAAATGGTGTATTTGGATCACAGTGCAACGACTCAAGTAGATGAAGAGGTCATGGATACTTATGTACGTGCGAATTTAAATTTCTGGGGTAATGCAAGTTCGTTACACAACTTTGGTGCGTTAGCAGAGCAAGTTTTGATCAGGTCAAGTCGTCAAATGCTGACGTTACTAAACGCCAATGACCATCAGATGATTTTTACAAGTGGTGCGACGGAGAGTAATAATTTAGCGATTAAAGGATTGGCGCCCAATCATTTACGTGGACATGTGATTACGACTCAAATTGAACATCCATCTGTCTATGAAGTCTGTCTTGAACTCGAAAAGAAAGGGTTACAGATGAGTTATCTTGATGTGAAGCAATCGGTAGCAGAGATGATTCGTCAGTTGGAAGAAATGATCAGACCAGATACTTTTTTAGTGAGTTGTATGCATGTTAACAGTGAAATGGGCTTGGTCTTACCGATTGAAGAAATAGGGAAAGTTGTGGCCAAGTATCCGCGAGTGAAGTTTCATGTTGACGCTGTTCAAAGCGTTGGAAAATTACCTGTCGATATGGCGTCATCACAGATCGACTTGTTATCAGCTTCAGCACATAAGATTCACGGCATAAAAGGAATGGGTTGCTTAGTTGTTCGCAAAGGGTTGAGACTGCTACCTCAAATAGCTGGTGGTGGTCAAATGGATGGTTTGCGTTCTGGAACAGTCCATGTTGCAGGTGCTGCTTCTTTTGCCAAAGCCATGAGATTGGTTATCGAGGGTCAAGCTGAAGCCTTTAAGCGGATGCAGCGACTGTTTGATTATACAGTGAAGCAATTGCGTCACATTGAAGGGGTTCAAGTGAACAGTCAATTTTCATGCCAGTCACCTTATATTGTGAATTTTTATGTGCAGGGCATTCGCGGTGAGACATTGGTTCACGCGCTTTCTGAACATGATGTTTATGTTTCTGCCAAGTCAGCTTGTTCTTCAAAGTCGAAGAAAGCTTCTTATGTGCTGCTGGCTTTGGGATTTGACGAGCAAGTGGCAACGGAGAGTTTGCGTGTCAGCTTTGCACAAGAGACGACGCTTGAAGAAATTGATGCCTTTTTAGAAGTGTTACGAGAAGAAGTTAAAAGATTGAGATGAGGTAATAGCGGTGGTATATGATAGAATATTGGTTAGGTATGGGGAGTTGTCGATTAAAGGGAAGAATCGGAAAATTTTTAAAAATGCATTGCATCGTGCCATTAGGTTTAAGTTAAAACCTTTTGCAGCATTGACTTTTGAAATTACCCGCGATCGTTTTTATATCATTTTAAACGGTGTAGATGCCAATGTGGTATCCGAGAAATTAAATGAAGTCTTTGGCTTACAATCCTATAGCTTAGCAGCCAAAACAGAAAATGACATTGATGCCATTAAAAAATTGGCTTTGGAAGTGATTACGGAGCAATATCCAGGACCGACAACGTTCAAAGTTGAAACGAAGCGTGCAGATAAAAGTTTCTTCATGCAATCAGGTGACATCTCCCGTTCAGTAGGCGGACATTTGCTTGCGAACACTCACAATTTAATCGTGAATGTCCATCAACCTGATATGATATTAAATATCGAAGTTCGTCGTGAAGGTTCATTTGTGATGGCAGGGCGGGTGAAAGGATTAGGCGGCTTCCCAGTCGGTTCTTCAGGAAAAGGCTTGTTAATGATTTCTGGTGGGATCGACTCACCTGTGGCAGGCTATCTGTTGCAAAAACGTGGCGTTGAAATAGAAGCCATCCATTTTGCATCTCCCCCTTATACCTCGGAGAGATCCCTTCAAAAAGTCGTCGATTTACTGAAAAAAGTCGCAGTTTATGCAGCAACAGGAGAAATAAAGCTACACATTGTGCCTTTTACTAAGTTACAAGAAGCCATTCATCAACACATGCCGGATCATTACGAAATGACCATTATGCGCCGAATGATGTATCGAATTGCTGAAGGCGTCGCTAAAAATCACGACATCATGGTACTCGCCAATGGCGAAAGCCTAGGACAAGTCGCATCACAAACGTTGGCAAGTATGAATGCCATTAATGCAGTGACAGCCATGCCCATTATTAGACCCGTTGCCACCTATGATAAACTTGAAATTATTGATGTTGCACAAAAAATTGATACCTATGAAACATCCATTTTACCTTTTGAAGACTGTTGTACCATCTTTGTTCCTAAATCTCCTGCGACTCATCCGACCCAAGCGTTATGCGAGCAATACGAAGCAATGGTTGACTTCACAGACTTAATTGCAGACTGTATTAAACAGGTTGAAACAAGGATTATTTCAATTGTTGAAATGGAAGAAACACTTGCTGAAATCGATGCATTGTTGTGAAAGAAGAGGAGAAAAATGTTTGATTAATCTCAAGATTTGACAACATTCGAAATAGAGTTATGCTATAATCTATATGATCATGATGGTGTTTTAAAACCAAAGACACTCATGACATCAAAGGGGGATGTAATATGTTAAAAAAATCATTATTATCTTTAGTGATAGTAGCAGCAGTAGGTTTTGGCACTATTAATTTAAGCCGCCCGAATACCGCTTATGCTACACCATTATTTTGTAGTTGTGGAATATTCGAATGTAATTTGCCTATACATTGCCACCCTATGTAATTCAAACCGAAAAACTCTTCTCAAAGTTGTGAATTTTAATAAAATAATCATAAAAAGGAAGAACCTCCATTTGAGTAACTGACTAAAAATTAGTCAAATTAAACAATGGAGGTTCTTTTTACATACAGTCTGTTTTTTTCCGCTAACAAGCCTTCGTTCAAAACGAGGGCTTTTTTATCAGCATCAATCGTTACAGTCCAGTGCCTATAAAAACTACGAAAAATTTTTATAAGGGTCATTAAAGAA
Source organism: Defluviitaleaceae bacterium (assembly GCA_009778135.1). Classification (GTDB taxonomy): domain Bacteria; phylum Bacillota_I; class Bacilli_A; order MOL361; family Turicibacteraceae; genus WRKJ01. The sequence continues at coordinate 5,041 of WRKJ01000078.1, read as the reverse complement.
AATATGAACTAACTCATTATAAAACGCTTTAAAACTATGTTTTAAATGGCATATTTTATTGTCAATTATACTATTTTCAAGTGAAAACTAATTCTTTTAGGCGATAGTTGATATACTCCCAATTCAATACTAATTCAAGATTAATTAGGTAAAAACAATTCACTTTTATCACTGTACCTAGTCGCATCAAGGTAATTTCTAGTTGGCTCATTGGGAAAAACAACCATAATATTCTCTCCACTAACTAAATAAATTTTTTGAAAATCTAAAAAATCCAACTCCCTCATCGTACTAGAGATGTTGTAATAGATTTCGGTATTTGGAATTATCGCACTTGTTTTCATAATAAAAATATACAAAATACCATCAATATTTTGCAGCTCAACTGTCGCAACGCTTGTAAATGGCTCCAGTTCTACATTTCCAGTTAAAATCAAATCATTTTCTTCATTTTTCTCAAGTGTTATGTTCTGTAATTGAGAAACATCAATTACGGCCCAAGTTGTATCTCGATAGATAATCCATCCAAAGAAAGCAATGGTAAACAAAGAAAAAGCAACGAATATGGTTAGCAGTCTTCTCTTTACTTTCATTTAGCTTTTCACCTTCCAATAGTTAGTCATTTAAAAATTTTCTTAAGTTAGATTGTTTGACACTAGTAATTCCCCAAACAACAGATATCAAGGTCATTAAAATGATTAAAGAGAAAATTGACAATAAATTTGTTACCTCAAATATATTTGCAAATAGACGTTGATAAACAGTCGTTCGTAGATAAAATCGATTCAGTAAATATGAAAGAAAAGTAGCCATACCGAAATACAATACAAATAAAATTAAATTTTCTGTTGCAATAATTGCAAAGATATCTTTCTTTTTGTATCCTAAACTATACAGAATAGCTAGCTCGCGGCTTCTGCTATTAATGAATCCTTTATTTAAAAAAGAAATAACAATTCCAGTAATAGTTGCGACAACAATAGAACCTACTATTAGTATTCTTACTAAAGCTGTATAAATAGTTGCCAGCTCACCAGTTCTCAAGTCATGTTGAGAAAGCACGTGATAATCTGGGAATATTTCTTGCAATTCGGTAATTACTTGCTCAATATTTCCAATACTATCCACTCGAATAAGCATGCCGTTATTACCAGTTCCGACAGCCTTTTCCCAACTGTGAAAATCCCTAATTATCTGATCATTAAAAGCTCTTGTTTGAGCATTTTCTGAAAGAGCAGCTTGATAGAAATGGAACGTATCCTCTTCTAAAAGAAGTTCTCTGTTATTTATTTCAAAATAACTTGTATAAAGGATATATTCTGTCCCTATATGAGCTCGGTAATTGGTATCATAGACACCACTAATAACATAATTTTGTCTAACGAGTTCGTTGTTATCATTCATTACTTCCAACTCAATGCTTTGTCCAACAAACTGTTCAAAGCTTTCCGAACCAAATGCCAATAAAACATATACATCTGGTAATAAGATTTCATTACTGTTATCCGAAGGGAAGTTTCCGGCTAATAAAATCACATTGTCTGGATTATAATCAGTTGTGAAATCATAGGGTACGTGGCTTCTTACAAAAGAAAATGAAATATTCTCGATTCTTCCAAATGAGTATCTCACGATTGCTTCACTAAAACTATTTCTAGAAAAATTTTGGTGTAATGTATTCATATTTTTATCATGGTGTACTGTTACGCCACTCAATCTTAAAATTGCATCATCGACATAATTAAGCGCTCTTACCACATCTAAATCATGACTAGAAAAAGCAATTCTCTTTCCATCAAATTCACTATTAATTCTTTGTGATCGTCGAAATAATTGTGCTTCAGCATTCAACTGTTGCGTATCTAATAAAATTGTTTGTTCTCCTATACCAGCAAAAAAATCTCTAAATGATAAAATAGAGCTTGCTCTATATGCACTAAACGCCAATATAAATGCTGTAATAATTGTGATAGTAGGGATTGCCAAAAAGAATATCTTCTTTTTTGTTCTTAATAAGTTTGTACAAACATAGAAAAATAAATGTTTTTTAGAACCCTTCTGTTCTTCGAATAGATTGGGGTCAATATTTTTTTTAACCTTTGAATTTTTTGTTTGGTTTAATCCTTGTTCTGATAATTCATAAACTACGTCCGCTCTTTTAGCAATATCCTTATCATGTGTAATAATAAAAATCAAAATACCCTTTTTTCTTAAGCTGTCCAAATAACGCATCACTTTATCAGAAGTCATTCCATCTAAATTCCCAGTAGGCTCATCCATTAGTAAGATTTGGGGTTCAGAAATAATTGCACGAGCAATTGCAACTCTTTGCTTCTGGCCACCACTCAATTCTGTAATCAAGTAACCTTTTAATTCATAGATATCTAACGCTTTCAAAACCCTGTTGATTTGGTCTTCCGTATAATCCCCAGATAGAAAGATATTTTCGTAGACATTCATTGTCTCCAATAATTTAAAATCTTGAAAAACCATTCTGATATGATGTTCTCTGATAGAATGCCATTTGTTTTTAGAAATTTCTTTTGAATTTTTTCCAAATAAAAAATAAGTTCCAGTGAAATTATTATCTAATCCGAATAGAATATTAAATAAGGTCGTTTTTCCACTACCACTCTCACCAATCAAGGCATAAATTTTCGATGAGTCATCAATTTTCATAGAAATGTTATTTAATACGTTTTTTTTACCATATCCTTTTAATATGTTTTTAAGTTCTATCATGTTGTCCTCCATTGTGTTACAATAAAGAATTCTATCTAAAATGATGGAATTCTTTATTGTAAGAATCAAAAATTTTAAGCATTGAACCATGGAACATGATGTGTAATTGAAGAAACAAGAACACTGCCACGACGACTTTGGAACGGAACACCCCAGAAGTTTCTGCTAGCACTTTGGTGTCTCCCGATCGTGACTGTTGCAGTCCCAATTGGGTTACTAACACCAGCATTTCCTATTACTCTTAGGGTAAAGCTAGCGGAATTAGATGCATTTGATGTACCTACTCCTGAAACACCATTAAGATCCGTCTGCCAAGTCGAATTCCAATTACCAGTTGCTGCATCTGCTGTTTGTAAGAAAACACCAAAAAAAGCAACTACCATTATTGCAACAAGTGCAGTGACTGTGATTTTTGTTATTCTTTTCATTTCAACTCACCTCCACATTATGACATGCCTTGATTATAACATGAATTTATCTTGATTATAACATCAAATTAATGCCATTTTTCATATTCTATCATATTATGTCATATTTTGTCATCAATTGATGGCTAGAATGAAAAAAATAAAATTATTTTATAATGATGGTTATTTTCCAAGAATTTTAGCTTTCATTTTGTCATATTCTTCTTGAGTAATTGACCTAGCATATAATAACTGCTTTAATTCATTTAACTGTTCAGTCACTGATTTTTCATTTTCTTTAGGTGTTTCTGTGGTAACTGTTACAGTCTGAAAATTATCAGGGTTGGATATAAAAATATCTTTTGCTTCATTAATAGCCTGAACAAGTTTTTCAACCGATTCGTTTCTCACACCATTAACTTCATATATCTTAGAGTGTGTATAAAGTTTCATATCTGCACCAAGCATTTTCGTTTTAAAATCTACAGACTTTAAACTATCGTAAGTAAAAGATATAATGTGCGTGCTTTCTTCATCTATAATAAAGATCCTAGCTGTTGTGAAAACAAGCAGTGCGTTAGAAGCCAAACTTTGACCATACGGTCTTAGCCCACCTGCATACCCAAGCAAAGTTTCTAAATCATCTACCAAGATATGTTCTAATTTGGCAACTGATTTGCGTTCAAAACGTGAGCGAGTTGCACTTAGTTCTAGGTCCAAATTTCTGATTGTTTCCATCAATTTTTCATTTTTCATATTAGGGAAAATTTGATTTTCTAATGTGCTCAACCTAGCATTTATGGTATTCAATCTTGCTTGTTCTTCTTGAGCCTGTCTTTTTTTCTCTTTTTCTTGTTGCTTCGCTAGTTTTTCTTCTTCTGTTAATTTCTTGAAAAATGGCATTTCTTTCAATCCTTTCATTCCAATTGTCGAATTGTCAGTTGTATTTACCATCCTCTTAGGACAGTAAACCTCTCTTTTCGTGCTTTATGCACTTATAGAGAAACGTGTCGCATCATCATATTAATTGACAATCAGGCACTAACGATAATTCTCATAAATCTCACGGATAGCTTCGATATAATGCTGGTCAAGTTGATAAATCCCCACATAGGAATTCCAGATGCGCTCATCCCCGTTGTCGTCTGTAAATATAAATGTACGAGCACCTGTAGTTTCTTCCCCTTCTTCACTAATTACGATAGGTGTCACCCGTAGGCCGTGGATAGCTGGTGGTGAGTCGTCCATGGCTTGGAACATGCCAATTGTTTTAGTCGCATTAGAAAGCAATTCCATGATATAGGCAATTTCAACAGCATCAGTAATATGTAATACATCTTCATCCCTCGCTCTGAGTGATGACAATTCTACGCTTATCACATCACCTGTATTGGGAAGACTAATTGAAGGTCGTCGCAAAAGAAAAACAATCGGGATAATAGTTAGTACTAATAATATAACGAGCCCTTTAATCCATTTATTTGACATTAATAGACACCTCGCTTTGTGTTTAGTATAGACAACAAAAGGGCAACAAGGAGAATTTTATTGCAATTCCGCTCGTCAATGTTGTCTATATTCCTTATCTCACAATAACTTGCTCTCATAATTTTACCATATTGAACCCTATAAATCTATGAAAGTAAGCAATGTTTTTGGGTAGGGCAAATCATTTTAAAGTCAATTGGATTGCGAAAACTCGCTCATCATGGTATACTGTATGTCGTACAAAACAAGATAAATAGCCAAGCACTTATCTTTGATTGACGCGTGATCAAAAACAGAGTGATTGATGTAGTACAATATGTAGTGCCGGATTCAAAAAAAAGAACCTCGACAATTGTAAGAACGTGGATTTACCTGTAAAATAATGATTGAGAAATCAAAGGTAA
>WRKJ01000077.1 GCA_009778135.1 Defluviitaleaceae bacterium | reverse complement strand
AGAACTCGCAGCGGACCGTTGGCCTGTGGTAACCAATCCACGTATAAGAGACTGGTCAAGCCCGAGAACTGTTAGTCTAAGGCTCTTTCCCCGTACCCTTAAACGGTGGATATACAAACTAAATGATTACAAAAGTACATTTGTCAGGTTTTACTCTTGACATCGGCACTACATAAGAGGAGGCACATGATGCAAATGAATACGAAAGATAAATTAGAATTAATTAAAATGGGAAAAGGACTTAAAAGCGAGCTGGCATCTCATATTCCAGCTGATTTATTAAAAGTAGCTTTAAAAAAATATGAGAATGAAACAGCCATTTGGTTTAGAGATAAAGAAATTTCTTATAAAGAACTAGAAGTACAAATTCAAATGATGGCTACCACACTTTCGACAAAAGGGTTTAAAAAAGGTGATGTTGTTGGCATCCTACTTCCAAGAACTCCACAGCTGATTGTGGCACTTTTAGCAGCGCAAAGGCTAGGAATATGCTGGCTTCCAATTGATTATGGCTTACCGCAAGATCGCGTTGATTATATGCTCAAAAAAAGTGATGCAAGTGGTCTGATGACAACAACTGAGAAGGTGGAGGAAAAACATGATGAAGTTAAGATGTACATTGATGTAAATGAAATCAAAAAGTCAACAATGAGGCAAGCGTCTAGTTCTCAAATTGAGCCTTCAGATTTGTCACACATTTTGTTTACATCTGGTTCAACTGGTGTTCCAAAAGGCGTTGAAATTGAAAACAAGTCACTGGCAAACCTGATCTACATCATGCACCATTCAATTGAATGGGAAGAAGGAAGTAAAATCGCCTGTGTGACATCTTGTAGTTTTGATATCTTTTTAGTGGAAACACTTTGTAGTCTAGCAATAGGTGGGTGTATTGTTTTATTTGAAGATCAAGATGCAAAGGACCCTAAACGCTTCAAAGAGATTGTTACTAAAGCAGGTGTCAATTATTTACAAATGACGCCGACAAGGCTGCAAGCACTATGTACAGATGAATTCGCAAGTGATGCTGTTTTAAACCGAATTAGTAAAATTATTCTAGGTGGAGAAGCCTTCCCAATACAGTTGTTAAATAAGCTTCAGTCTTATAAGCAGTTAAACATCTATAACATGTATGCTCCGACTGAAACATGTGTTTATTCTATGTTTAAAGACATGACTAATGAGCGTGAAGTGACGATTGGGAAACCTGTTCTTAATACAGATGTTTATCTTTTAGATGATGAATTAAATTTGGTTTCAGAAGGAGAAAAAGGAACCTTATGGATTGGTGGAGCTGGTATTGCACGAGGATATGTTGATGCACCAGAATTAACAAGTGAACGATTTGTTAAAAATCCATTTCGGGAAGGGAAAATCTACAATACAGGTGACATCGCTTTTTGGAAAAATGAAGAGGTCTTACTAGTTGGAAGATCAGATTCGCAAGTAAAGATTAGAGGCTATCGGGTAGAGTTAAATGAAATTGAAAATGTAGTTAAAGAATATTTAGGTGTTCAGGATGCTGCTGTTATTGCAAGAACCTCTGCCTCAGGAGAAGATCATCTTGTTTCTTATTTTGTCACACATGAGGATCAGGTGGTTAAAGAGCGTGATTTAAGACAGTGGATGACGTTGAAATTACCTCAGTATATGATTCCAACCCAATTTATTGAATTAGAAAAAATTCCTCAAACGACGAATGGAAAGATGGATCGGGTTTTGTTAGCAACAGAAGTGTTTATGAAACAGCATGCTTTAAATAAAGTAGACCAAAGCTTAGTAGCAAGACAAAATTATTCAACAATCCCATTAGAAAAACAACTGCATCAAATTTGGAGTGAAGTACTAGAGCGTAGTGATTTTGAAATTAATCAGAGTTTTTTTGATGTAGGTGGGAACTCTTTTAATATTGTTATGCTTCAAGCAGAAATCAATCAGTCATTTCCAGACATTTTTGATGCGACAGATTTATTTAATTATCCAACGATTGAGGAGCAGTGTCAAAAAATTAAAGAAAACTTAAAAGACAAGCAAAATGAAGAGAATAATAGTAAGATAAACTTTTTCACCTCTCATTGCCGGGTTGAATCTGCGGTTGCAAAAAGTGTTAAGCAATTTTGTGACTACTTTGATCTATCAGCTTTTCATGTCATGATTGGTTTTTATGCGCTTTATCAAAAAGTACATCATCATTCAGATGAGCTTAATTTAGTTGCACTATCAGAAAAACAATGTGATGGTTATCAATTTGATCTGAATCAACTTGTAAATCTAGGAGAAGTCTTTGACGTCATTAAAAGTAAAAGTGACACTAATAAGGATGATATGAGTGCATTTGAGAACTTTAAAGACAAGGAAAAGTTAATCGGATTTAGCAGTTGTATAGATACAGAAAAAAAAGCTTTGAATTATATGGAGATGTTATTTGTTATTCATGAGCTAGATCATGAATTAATAGAAATAACAGTGATGTGTTCAAAACCTGCATCTTATAAAAAAATAAAGAATGAATTAAGCCAATACTTACTATTTGTGGAAACAAGTTTGCTTAATATACTCAAGAGTGCTTAATATAAGAGGAGCGAAAAGAAATGGATAAAGTTAAAAATAGACATAAGCAAAAGCCATTAGAAAATAGAGGGGGTGAGCCAAGTCATGAAACTATCAGAACTTAAGATAGAAAATCTTACTTTACAAAATGATCCGACATTGCAACAAGGTGGTGACAAAGACGCAATTGCGATTATCGGCATGTCAGGTCAAGTAGGCAGTGCAAAAGACCTTCAAACTTTTTGGGAAGGTGTGGTAAAAAATAAGACATTCCAGCATCCGATTGGTCTAAAAAGAAGAGAAGATCTTGACCGTTATTTAACAGCTAAAAATTGTGCTCACTTTTTTGAGGAAACAGATATAACCTCAGGTAGCATGATGGATGATATATCTGAATTTGATCCATTATTCTTTAATATTTCAAAACAAGAAGCTATGTATATGGATCCCCAACAGCGATTATTCATGAAAATGGCTTGGGAAGCTCTTGAGGATGCAGGCTATGCCAGCGAAGGAATAAAAGGAACTAAGACAGGTGTATTTGTCGGCGTAGCAACAAATTTCGGTGAGGCATATACGAACCTTATTAAAACATTTGATCCAGATGCACCAGAAATATCAGTCGTAGGGAATATGCAAGCTGCGATTCCTGGGAGGCTTTCTCACTTTTTAGATATTCATGGCCCTAGTTTGTTAATTGATACGGCTTGTTCTTCTGGTTTAACAACAATCTATACTGCTATGCGCTCACTTCAAAATAATGATTGCGAAATGGCAATTGTTGGTGGTGTGAAATGTGAGATTCTACCTGTTAATGACCATCACAAGCAAGGTATCGGAATCGGAGAGCTAGGTGACATCGGATCATCAGATGGTTTAACTCGTACTTTTGATCAAAGCAGTGATGGAACGGGAACAGCAGAAGGAGGTGTCGTCTTTATTTTAAAACCACTTCATAAAGCACTAGCAGATAACGACAACATTGCCTCTGTTATTTTAGGTGGTGCGATGAATCATGACGGAGATTCCAATGGTTTGACAGCCCCTAACCCTGATGCACAGACAGCTTTAATTTTAGATGCAATAAATGATGCGAATGTGGATGCTGAAAAAATTTCTTATATTGAAGCGCATGGTACAGCTACTAAATTAGGTGATCCAATTGAAATTAAAGGGATTACAAATGCATTCAAGCAACTCACGGATAAGAAGCAGTACATTTCGATTGGTTCAGTCAAAAGCAATGTAGGACATATGGATAATGTTTCTGGATTAATTGGTGTAGCGAAGTTAGCAAAGTCGATGCAACATAATGTCCTACCGGCATCTCTTCATTTTTTTGAGCCTAATCAAAATATCGATTTTATCAACGCCCCCGTCTATGTGAATGCTAAAACAACTTCATGGTTCAAAGAAGGTGAAACAGTCTATGCTGGCATTAATAGCTTTGGGCTCAGTGGTACAAATTGCCATTTAATTTTACAATCTTTTCCGAAAAACGGACAGAAAGAAGTAGCTGACGGTTATGGTTTATTTACACTAAGTCACAAGTCAAGAGCGGGTCTTTACGAGCTTGCCAGAAACCATTTGGCATTTATTCAAAAGAATGCAGTTGATGTCCATGATTGCGCCTATACGACATATGTTGGAAGGAGACATTTAGAAGTGCGTTTAGCCATTGTTTTTAAAAATAAAGAAGAGCTTTGCAACAAGCTTCGTCAATTTATTTTTAGTACAGGCAGTGAAGAAGATTACATTTTCGTTGGTGAGCATAAGGTATCAATTAATGCTCCGAAGAAAGAGCATAAGGTTCATTATTTGACACCGATGGCACTAGCACAAATGAATGAGCAAATAAAAGCTGATGTGAAAGAGCTCATCCATGAGGATCAAGAAGGGCTATTAATAAATCTAGCGAGAAAATATATCAGTGGTGGTAAAATTCCAGTTGAAGCCATTACAGAAAAAAGTGATATTAAAAAAGTTGCACTTCCAACTTATCATTTTTTAAATGAAAGCTACTGGGTAAAAGGTGAGCAACCTGCTAAATGTAGCAACAAGACACTATTAAGTCATTCAAAAGTAGTAAAAACGAAAGAGTTCACCATCTTGTATGATGATATCGCAGCGCGTGATTACTGGGAGCTCTATGAGCATAAAATTAATAATGCTTATGTGATACCAGGAACTGCTTACATTAATGCTGTTCTTAATGGGTTCTTGAGTGATTCAGGACACGATCTTCCATTAAAAATAAGTAATGTCGTTTTTCCGACCCCCTTTTATTTAAAAGAAGATGAGCAAAAAGAACTACAATTGATGATCTCACATGAAGACGAAGAGAAACAGTTTACTGTTATAAGTTCTATAGATGATAACTGGAGTGAACATGCTTCCGGAGTTATTCAAAATGGTATTAATTTTGAAAAGAAACATGTTAATCTAAGTCAGTTAAAAAAAGAATTGCCACTTCCTATTGTTTTTGATGATAACCACGAGGAAGGTAAAGGGCTTTATCTTGGCAAACATTGGAAAAATTTAGTCATAACAGGAGATAAAAATGAAACAGAGGATTGTTTTCTAATAGAGCTCAAGTTTAAAAATAAAGAAGCGGATAACCGTCAAGCTTATCCTTTTCATCCAAGCTTAACAGATACAGCAATCAATGCAGTAAATAGCTTTCTCACAGGAGATAAATTATACTTGCCGTTATCATATGGAGAATTAATCATGCACGAAGCCATCAATGATCACCTATTTGTTCATATGCGCAAAACTAAGTCTGATGCTAAAGCTAAAATTGTCTGCTTTGATATGACGATTTATGGTAAGGAAGGTAATGAACTTGCGACCATTAATAACTATGTTGCAAAAGAAATGGAACCCAGCAAGTTTAACGAAGAAAAAGCACAAAAACCTTATGGCTATACGACAGTTTGGCAACGTTATGATCAAAAGCCAAGCGTTGTAGCGACCCAAGAATCTATCCTTTGTATTTATGGCGATGAGCAGTCAAAAAAGCGAATTAATGAATTGCGTCATTATTTTGATATTTCTCACATAGAAGAACTTGATTTACGTCATCTTGATGCGAAAGAACTGATCCTTCCTGAGAGAAAGAAGCCAATTTCTTCAATCATATATGCCTATAGTCCACTAGAAGTCCCTGAAACATATGATTCAGATTATTCAGCTAAAATTCAGCAACGCTTAAAAGAATCATATGAGCTACTTAGAGGAATTATTATGGCAAAGTACATCCCTCAAAATGAATTGATCCTACTCACTCAAAGAACCAAGCGAAATGGTATTACTGCACCAGTGCCAGATTATGCGGCTGTATCTGGACTTTGGAAAGTTGCAGCGAAAGAATATGAATCATATAAAATTAGACTTGTGGAATATGATGATAACACCAATGACCAAGTGTTGGCAGCAGAAGTACTGTCCTCTGCTAGGCCACGACACCTTATCTATCAAGGCAATATGTCATTTACAGAAACCATAGAAGCGATAAAACCATCGCTTAAGACAGAAGTATCAACGTCTGAAAGCTTATCTGATTCTCAGACAGACGGTGTCTATATCTTGACTGGCGGAACAGGCGCTCTTGGATTAGTAACTGCTGAGATGTTGGTTAAAAAAGGTGTAAAGAATTTGGTATTTCTTACAAGAGGTGCATTCCCACCAGCTCATGAATGGCGTGATGCTATTGATACAGGAAATGATTTATTAGTGGTAGAGAAATTAAAGAAATTATGTAAATTGCATGATGCACTAGAGCATCTAGAGATCATTAATGTTGACTTGTGTGATTATCAGAATTTGAAAAGGGTAATGGCACGTTTGTTTGATAAGTATTCAAAAATACAAGGGATAATACACCTTGCGGGTATTGCTGGAGATGGCTATTTATTAAATAAAGAGTGGTCTACATTTATTGATGTTTTCAAAGCTAAAGCAATCCCATTCCTGAACCTTCATTATGCACTGGCATCTTATCATGTCGAATATCTTGTTGCTTTTTCCAGTATGTCTAGTATTGTGGTTGAAGAAGGGCAATCGGATTATACTGCCGCTAACTTGTTCTTGGATGAATGGACAAAATATCGAAGACAAGAAAATTTAAATGGATTTAGTATCCAATGGCCAGCATGGCGTGAAGTTGGTATGGCAAAACGGTTGAATGCTGTTAATGAAAATGATTATTTCCAGCCATTAAACACTGAGGAAGCACTTGGATTACTAGATGATATTATGTTCTCAAAAAGTGATTATCCTGCAGTTTTAGTGCCTGGCAAGAAACAGGAAATTAAAAAAACTTCTGTTAAGAAACAAATAAAAAGTTCACGAAAAAATGTTAAGATAACGGGCATAGAGGCTCCTGATCGCTATATAAAAGATGTTGCACATATTTGGTCTGATGTTCTTATTTTAGATGAGGTGGATATCTATGATGAATTTAGTGCACTTGGCGGAAGTTCATTGTTTGTATCTAAGATGCTTTCTGAATATGAGAAATATGCTCCGGGGGCAATGGATATTGCGAGTTTATTTACTTATACAACCATTGCTGGGCAAGCGGAACAACTTCGAATGTTTTACGAGGAGAAATCAGAAAACAACAATGAACATATTGATGAGGATGTAGATTTAGATACCATACTAAATGGATTAGTTTCAGGAGAAATAGATCTTGAAGCATCTGCAAAATTGATTAAATAATTCTAGGAGAGGATGAAAATTGAGAAATATGGAAATTAATGATAAGCTGAAAAAGAGAATGATTCATTCTATTTTATCAGATTATAAGAAAAGTGAAATCAGTAAAAGTGACTTAAATGAATGTTTGTCTAAAATTAAAGATTTTTTTGATCATGATGATATGGCAATTATTGGAATTTCCTGTGAATTTCCTGATGCTAAGGATCATGTCCAATTTTGGGAAAATATAATAACAGAAAGAGAATCGATGAAATCTCTCTCTGATCAAAGAAAAGAGGATCACCAAAGCATAGTTGAAATTAACAAAGATATACATAATAAAGGAGGTTATTTAGATGATATTGATAAATTTGATTCGAATTATTTTAAAATTCCTCCTAAAATCTCTGAACAGATGGATCCGTATCACAGAAAAATGCTTGAATCGGTTGTAAACTGTATTGAAGATGCAGGTTATTATAAAGAGCAATTATTTAATACAAGAACAGGTGTATTTATCGGTCATGATCATACGCATCGGCTTATCAACTCTTATTTTGATTTTTTAACAAAGACTGATTTTTCTGCAGTTATGGGTGGATTAACTGGTGTTTTAGCCAGTCGTATTTCGCATTTATTTAATTTCAAAGGACCGTCAATTGTTCTAGATAGTGCTTGTTCTTCCTCATCAGTAGCAATCGATTCGGCTATCAAGGCAATTAGGAATGGTGATTGCGAGACTGCATTTGTTGGTAGTATAAACTTGTTTTTAGGACAAAATGCGTACAATGTAGACGGCTCAATGCAATCACCTGACTATTGTTTTAGAGCTTTTGATAACCGAGCGAATGGAACAATATGGGGTGAGGGACTTGCTTGTATTTATATTAAGCCTTTGTCGAAAGCCATTGCAGATAAAGATCACATTTATGGTGTAATCAAAGCGGTGGCAGTTAATAATGATGGAAAAACAAATAGTTTGACAGAAGTCAATGTGAGTGCTCAAACAGAAGTTGCTTTACATGCATGGGAAAAAGCAGGGATATCTGCAGAGGATATTTCCTATATTGAAACCCCTGGAATAGGAACAATTTTAGGAGATCCTCTAGAATTTAAAGCCTTGGCAGATGCTTTTGAAAAACATACTGATAAAAAGCAATTTTGTGGAATTGGGACTGTGAAAAGTAATATCGGACATACTGTGGGACCTTCGGGACTTGCTGCACTTATTAAAATCTTGATGAGTTTTAAACAAGGCGTTATTCCTCCTACAATTAATTTTTTAGAGCCAAATAATTTCATTAACTTTTTAAATTCATCTCTATATATTCAAAACAACCCATTTAAGTGGACTGATATTGCAAAAGAAGCAATTATGGGAATTCACTCTTTTAGTTTTACTGGAACCAATGCCCATTTAGTGATGAAATCTTATTCTCCAGAACGCGTTGAGAATGATTTCCAAGAGTTAATGTTCCCTATTTCTGCTAAAAATAATGAATTGATGATCAAGACGATAGAGCGTCTTCAAAAGTTTTTAAAAGTGGGGAATTATCAGGCTGAGGATGTTTCTTATACCATGAGCTGTGGTCGGAGTCATCAGGATTTTAGAGCAGTTATTATTACAGATAATTTAGAAAATTTAGACGAAGCACTAACTAATTTGAAAATGATGCTTTACAGGGATAAAAGCAATCCTTTGAAGCTTTCTGAATCTGCATATCGAATCTATTGTAATGGCGATGAAGAAGCTACAGGAAGCACTTTAAAAGCATTGGATTCTTTGGCAATAAAATATATAAAAAAAGAAACTGTAGATTTTTCTCCTTTATTTAAAGAAATGGCTGTCTTTAAATGTTCTTTGCCCCCTTCAGAGTTTGACCATAAACGATTCTGGAGCACCCCTGTGAAGAAAAGAATAGACCATTCAGAACCGAGCACACCTGAGGAGAATGAAATTAAGTATTCAAATAACCTAGATGAACTTTTGCAGAATGTTTGGTCTGAAGTGCTGGGATATGAATGTATTAAACCAGAAGATCATTTCTTTGAGTTAGGTGGAGATTCCATTAGTGGATTTAAAATTACTGGCTACTTATCAGAAGCCTTACAGCTTGAGATACCTAATATGAGTATTTTAAATCATCCAATTTTCGCTGATTACCTTAATTATATTCGCAGCTTGTGCGAATTAGATGATGGATCAAATTTTAGTGAAGCGATAGAAGAAGATAATGAAGTAGAATGTTCAGATGAATATTTGGTTGTTCCCTTAAGTTCATCACAAAGAGGGATTTATTTAACCAGCCAAATGATGAGTGATGGGATAGATGATAATATTATTGCTATTGTACCTAATGATAAGCAACATTCCTTTGAAAAAATCACTGATGCTGTTTATCAGTTAACAAAAAGGCATGATGCCTTAAGAGCTAGTTTTTTCCTTCAGGATGACATTCCAGTTCAAGTCATTAATCATGAGGTGAAAATAGCAACTGAGCTGTTTCATGTACAAGCTGAAGAATCTTCAATTGAATTAGCATTAAAAAATAAAATTGAAGAAATAAGTTGTGCATTCGATCTCCATCAACCGTCACTTTTAAGAGTATATAATATTATTATTAATGCTACTCATAATTTTATTGTATTTGACATTCACCATATTATTGCTGATGGTATTTCAATGGGTATTTTAGTGCGTGAATTTAGTACGTTAATAGAAGGTGATCTTTTGCCTGAAAAGCGTTATAATTATCCACAAGTAATGAAGAAAATTTACAATAAAGAAGAAGTGACTTTAGAAGATCACTTAAATTGGTGGGTTGATCAGTTCAAAGAAGATCTGCCAGTGTTAAACATAGCAACGGATCGACCTCGCCCATCTGTTCAAAGCTACAATGGTTTCAGGGTGAGAACAAAGGTCAATAAATCTTTACTAGATTCGGTGAAGACATTCGCATCAAAGACTGAATGTACATTGTATATGGTTTTATTGGGCACACTTTACCAGCTTATTTGTAAGTTAACGAACGAAACGGATCATATCATTGGTACATTGTCAGCAAATAGAAATTCACCTGAGGAATGGAACACTGTGGGCATGTTTGTCAACACATTACCCCTCAGAATTAACCTAGATCAAGATGAGACAGTTTTAAATAGTTTTAGCCAATTAAAGAAGTTGATTTCCGAATATTTCTCCCATCACGAAGTCAACTACGAGGTATTAGTAGACAAGCTAGGCATTCCGAAAAATACAAGTCGAAATCCGCTCTTTGATATTTATTTTGCGCTTCAAAATATCGAGATGGGCTTTGATCAAGGCGATGAATTAATCGAAACAGATATCGTAAGTGCGAAGTTTGATATCGCAATTGTTGCACAAGAAGCAAAAGATGAATTAGTGATTGATTGGGAATGTCGTTCAGATTTGTTTGATGTTGAAACTATTGAGCGATTAGCTTCACGATACATTGTTTTTTTAGAGCGAATGCTGCAAGATGTTAATCAGCCAGTTAAAGCGCTAGATTGTTTGTTAGAAGAAGAATGCTCACTAATTTTAACAGAATTTAATGATACATTTACCGACTATCCAAAAGAAAAAACAGTAATTGAACTATTTGAAGCACAAGTGGCAAAGGCACCTGAAAATATTGCAATGACCTTTAACAATCAGACGATGACCTATGGAGAGTTAAATGCCAAAGCTAATGCGATTGCTCAGCAGTTACGAAACATGGGTGTAAAACCAGGCGACTATGTAGCATTAATGGTAGAAAGAAGTATGGAGCAAGTAATCGGAATTTACGGCATTATCAAGTCAGGTGCAGCATATGTGCCAATTGATAATGAGTGTCCACAGGAAAGGCTGACTTATATGCTAGGTGACTGTGGTGCAAAAGCCATCTTGAAGGCTCATGTTGATGTGGCAGTTGACATTCCGATAATCAATTTAGCAGATGAATCAGTGTTTGAAGGAAATACTCAGAATTTACCAATTGTAAATAAACCGGAAGATCATTTCTATTTGATATATACATCAGGGACTACAGGAAAGCCAAAAGGTGTTATTTGCTTGCATAAAGGAACGGTCAACTTGATTCATTATTTGCAAAGAAAGTATCCAATTGATCAAAACCATACTGTTTTACAAAAAACAACTTATGTATTTGATGCTTCGATTGTAGAAATATTCAGATGGAGCTTAACAGGAGCTAAAGGACATCTGTTAGCGCCTGAGGATGAAAAAGATCCATTTAAAATGTGTGAGGCAATTGAAGCCTATAAAATAACAGAAATGCAGATTGTTCCTTCGATGTTGAAAATGCTACTTGCCTGCGTTGAACATGATTTTAAAAAGTTTAGTCATAGCCTCAAGACATTAAAATATGTGTTTGCAGGAGGTGAAGAGCTAAAAGCTGATCATGTAAAAGACTTTCATCAACTCATCAGTTCATCTAATCCAGAGGTTGCACTCATCAACACTTATGGACCAACAGAAACCAGTATTGAGGCAACTCACTATCAGTGTAAACAAAATGAAGAAAAGATTTCGATTGGTAAGCCCATTGACAACGCTAAAGCATATATCATGAATAAAGATGCACTATGTGGAATCGGGATGATCGGGGAATTATGTATTGCTGGTGCAGGTGTCACGAAGGGTTATTTAAACAATTTAGCTTTAACAAAAGAAAAATTCATTGACAACCCATTTGGAGAAGGTAGGCTATATCGAACAGGTGACGCAGCAAGATGGTTACCTGATGGGAATATTGAATATTTAGGAAGAATAGATGAGCAAGTGAAGATTAGAGGATTTAGAATTGAGCTTAAAGAAATCGAAAGTGCAATTAGAAAAATAGCTCACATGACCGATGCAGTTGCGATTATTAAAGAAGATAAAAATAAAGAAGCATCTATTTATGCTTATTTCATTGCAAAAGATGAATTAAATATTAAAGCCATACAAGATGAGCTTCGTGATCAAATACCAGCATATATGATTCCTCCGTACATGATGCAAATAGATCAAATACCTGTTACTTCAAATGGAAAGCTTGATAAGAAAGCATTACCAGACATTGAAGCAAAGAGTGAAGCGGTGTATGTAGCGCCACGAAATGAAACAGAAGGACTGTTATGTGAAGCATTTAAAGAAATCTTAAGTGTAAATAGAGTAAGCATAAAAGATAGTTTCTTTGAATTAGGTGGGAATTCTTTACGAGCAACGCGACTGACGAACAAAATAGAAACAGAAACAGGGAAAAGAATCTCATTAAAAGAAGTGATGCAATACTCAACAGTTGAGAAGTTAGCCGAGCTTATTATGGAAAAAAATAAAGAAAAGTATGTAACGATTCCGGTTGTTGAGGA
This sequence comes from Defluviitaleaceae bacterium, assembly GCA_009778135.1. Lineage (GTDB taxonomy): Bacteria > Bacillota_I > Bacilli_A > MOL361 > Turicibacteraceae > WRKJ01. Next base: position 13,575 of record WRKJ01000077.1, on the reverse strand, counting down.
GAAAGAATACTACCCAATGTCATCGGTTCAAAAACGGATGTATGTTTTAAATCAGTTTGACACGAAGACCATCACGTATAACATGCCTCGCGGTTTGAAACTAACAGGAGAAGTTAATTTAACATATTTAGAAAAGGCATTAGAGACAATGATGAGCCGTCACGAAATTTTAAGAACGAATTTTATAACAGTAGGTGACGAACTTGTCCAAAAAGTTAATAAAATGATGCCAGTAGATTTTAAAGTCATAGAAGATAATCATACTTCTGAGCAACAATTAATGAATGATTTTATTCAACCGTTTGAGTTAGGTGTGGGGCCGTTACTCAGAATGAAAATAGTTAAGAGGAAAGAAGGCTATCTATTATTGATGGATATGCATCATATCATTAGTGATGGAATAAGCATGGACATCTTTACCAATGAATTAATGGCGTTGTATCATGAAGAAAACCTTGAGCCATTGACCCATCAGTATAGAGATTATAGTGAATGGCTAAGTGCGCAAGATCTAAGTGAACAAAAAGACTATTGGCTCAGTCAATTTGAAGAAGATGTACCGAGTTTACAGATGCCACTGGATTATCCAAGGCCATCTGAGCAAAGCTTTAAAGGTACGATGATTTTTGAAATGATCGAAGAAGAATTGGCGAATCAGATCAAGCTATTTGCAAGACAAACTCAAACAACTGAATATATGGTATTTTTATCCGCAGTGATGATTCTGTTAGGAAAATACAGTAGACAAGCCGATATTGTAATAGGAAGTCCTATTAGTGGTAGAACACATCAAGATACTGAAAATATGTTAGGAATGTTTGCAAATACACTAGCAATGAGGGGAAAACCAGACGGACAAAAACGTTATGAGGAATTTTTGAAAGAGATAAAAGAGATCTGCTTTAAAGCTTACGAGAACCAAGCATATCCATTTGAATCGTTAATAGAAAATATCATCACACAGCGAGATATGTCAAGGAATCCATTGTTCGATGTGATGCTTGTCATGCAAAATAAGGAACAGCTAGAGATTGAGTTGGATAAAGTGAAAGTAGAACCAATGGAAATAGATTATACGATTTCAAAGTTTGATTTCACTTTCCATATTCACGAAGCGCCTGAAGGCTATCGATTAGGTTTGGAGTATTGTACAGATCTCTACAAAGAAGAAAGTATAAAGAAATTAGTGGAGCATCTATTACAGGTACTTAAGCAAGCAATAAAAAACCCAGCTTCAAGGTTGGATGAAATAGAAGTGATTACAGATGAAGATAAAGCTTTAATTTTATCTGATTTTAATGATACATATAGCGATTATCCAAGAGAAAAAACACTTGTCCAGTTATTTGAGGAGCAGGTAGAAAAAACACCTCACCAGATTGCAGTCGCATTTGAAGAAGAGCAACTTACTTATAACGAACTTAACAAAAGATCAAATGCATTAGCTCATCGATTAAGGGAATTAGGCGTAAAAGCTGATGATTATGTTGCGATCATAACAGAAAAAAGTATTGAGATGATTGTAGGAATCTGTGGTATTGTTAAAGCAGGAGGCGCTTATGTGCCACTGGATCCAAATTATCCTAAAGAAAGAATTAACTATATCCTTGAAGATTGTCAACCTAAAGTATTATTAACCTACCAAGAGCAACTTGAAATAGAAACAAAAATCCCGATTATTAGCTTAGATAAAGAAGCACTTATTTTAAAAGTATGTGACAATTTAGATCTGATCAATCAATCAACTGATTTGGCTTATTTGATTTACACCTCAGGAACAACAGGCAAGCCAAAAGGTGTGATGGTGGAGCACAAAAATGTTATATCATTAGTAAAAAATACAAACTATATTGATTTTAATGATATAAGCATTGCTCAAGCGGGATCACTGTCATTTGATGCCGCTACATTTGAAGTATGGGGTGCTTTACTAAATGGTGGGAAGATAGTCCTTTTACCAGAAGGAACTTTGTTGAATGCAACATTACTAAAAGAAGAAATAGTAAAAAGAGAAATTAACACCATGTTTGTTACAACAGCATTATACAATCAGCTTATGAGCTTAGATCCTGCTGTGTTTGATTCATTAAAACAATTATTGTTTGGTGGAGAAGCCACATCAGAAGAGTACGTAAGGAAATTGGTAAGTAGAAATACTGAACTAACCTTTGCAAATATTTATGGACCAACGGAAAACACAACATTTTCACTATACTATCCTATTACAAATATGACATTGAAAGAAAAAACGCCGATAGGTAAAGGAATTAGCAATACGCAAGCGTATATCTTAGATCATATGAAGTTATGTGGGGTAGGCGTTAGTGGTGAGCTCTGTTTGGGTGGAGAAGGGGTTGCAAGAGGATATTTAAATCGTCCAGATTTAACAAAAGAAAAATTTATTGACAACCCATATGGAGAAGGTAAACTATACCGAACAGGAGACTTAGCACGATGGTTAGCTGATGGGAATATAGAATATTTAGGGAGAATTGATGATCAAGTTAAAATACGAGGACATCGAATAGAGCTTACAGAAATAGAAAGTACCATCAGAAAAGTAGAAGAAGTAGTAGACGTAGTTGCCATTGTTAGAGAAGATAATAATGGTGAAAAGGCTATTTATGCTTATTTTACCGCAACAGGTGATTTAGGTGTTAAAGCCATACGAGATGATCTTCAAAAAGAATTACCAGTGTATATGATGCCATCATACATGAAACAAATAGATGAAATACCGATCACCGTAAATGGAAAACTTGATAAAAAGGCATTGCCAAATATTGAAACAAGAAGTAAAGGAGTATATATAGCACCGCGAAATGGGCCGGAGGAAATCTTATATCATCTATTTAAAGAAATTTTAAATGTAAATGTGATAAGTGTAAAAGATAGCTTCTTTGAACTAGGTGGACATTCCTTAAGAGCAATGCGACTTGTCAATCGAATTGAAGCCCAAGTTGGAAGAAAAATTTCATTAAAAGAAGTGATGAAAAATCCAACGATTGAAAAGCTAGCTGAGCTTGTTGAAAGCAAAGAGACAGAAGTGTATATTCCGATTCCAATTGCACAGAAAAAACCATGCTATATGATGTCATCATCTCAAAAGCGAATGTATATTTTAAATCAATTAGACAGAAATAGTCTCACTTATAACATGCCAGAAGGACTGAAGTTAATAGGGGAAGTTAATACAGCTAATTTGGTGAAAGCATTGGAGATACTGATGTCTCGTCATGAAATTTTAAGAACAACCTTTATGACGATAGATGATGAGTTTGTTCAAAGGGTAAATGAAATGATGCCATTAGACTTTTCAATAACAGAAGATAACAGTACTTCTGAAAAGCAATTAATGAATGATTTTATTCAACCATTTGATTTGAGTGCCGGACCGTTAGTAAGAATGAAAATAATCAAACGAAAAGAAGATTATCTCTTGTTTATTGACATGCATCATATCATTAGTGATGGTATGAGTATGGATATCTTTACTAATGAGTTAATGGCATTATATCATGAAGAAACCCTAGAAGAATTGACACACCAATACTGTGATTATAGTGAATGGCTGAGAAAGCGCGATTTAAGCGAACAAAAACGCTATTGGCTTGATCAATTTAAAGAAGAGGTGCCAATTTTAGATATCCCATTTGATTATCCAAGACCATTGGAACAAAGTTTTAAAGGCATGATGGTTTTTGAGAGCGCTGGGGAAGTATTGACAAAACAAATCAAACTATTTGCACATCAAAGAGAAGTGACTGAATATATGGTATTCTTGTCAGCATTGATGATTCTTTTAGGGGGAGACAGTGGACAAGAGGATGTTGTAGTGGGAAATACAGTAAGTGGCAGAACCCATCAAGATACAGAGAAGATGTTGGGTGTGTTTGTTAATACGTTAGCAATGAGAGGGAGACCAGTAGGGGAAAAGGAATACGAAGCGTTTTTAGAAGAGATAAAAGAAGTATGTTTTAAAGCCTATGAAAACCAAGAATATCCATTTGAAGAATTAATAGAAGAGGTAGTGGCACATCGAGACAGGTCAAGAAATCCATTATTTGATGTGATGCTTGTGATGCAAAACAATGAGCATACACAGATCAAGTTCGATCAAGTGGTGGTAGAGCCAATGGAAATAGATCATACTGTTTCAAAGCTTGATTTCACTTTCCATATTTATGAAGTTGCTGGAGATTATCAAATTGCGTTGGAATATTGTACAGACTTATATAAAGAAGAGAGTGCTAAGAGATTAATAAACCTTTTATTATCTATTATTGAACAAGTGATAGAAAATCCGATCTTACGATTAGATCAGATAGCGTTTATGACGGAAGAAGAAAAGATGCTAATTTTATCTGGATTTAATCATACACGCAGGAAGAGTGCTTAAGGATCAGAGTTTAGGTAATTGCGAAAAAGAAATGAGATTTTTTAAATAAAAATCAAATTTCACAAGAGTTTTGGACATCCGAGGTATGAGGTAGAATGCATGATATTTTAAAAAACTTGGATTTGAGGTGAGGAGCTAACTCTGTTTCTCACTTCAGAGAGCTCGTAAAAACAGGCCTTTGCGACTTTCGCAATTGACTAAAAGGGTCAGAGTTAGTAGAAAGGAGTGTAGATTATGTTGGAAAGGACGATTTCCGAATTATTCGAAGAACAAGTAAATAAGACACCTGATCATATTGCTGTGGTCTTTGAAGGGGAACGAATCACGTATAAAGAACTCAATACAAGAGTGAATGTATTGGCACATAAGCTAAGGAATTTGGGAGTAAAGTCAGATGATTATGTAGGGATCATGATGGAACGAAGTATTGAGATGGTTGTAGGAATTTATGGAATTATTAAAGCAGGAGGGGCGTATGTGCCATTAGACCCAAATCATCCAAAAGAAAGAATAGAGTATATCCTTGAAGATTGTAAGCCGAAAGCATTATTAACGAATCAAGATGAATTAGAAACTGAGCTAGATATCCACATCATTAATCTTGAAAGTCAAGATACTTTTGTTGAAAAAACTGAAAACCCCGAGATAGTTAATCAACCAAACGAGTTGGTATATCTGATCTATACATCAGGAACAACAGGAAAGCCTAAAGGGGTAATGGTTGAACATCGAAATTTGCATAACTATCTTCTTTATGCTAAATCAGCATATATAACGAAACCCCCAACTGTCCCATTATTTACGAACTACACATTTGATTTAACTGTAACATCAATTTTTTTGCCATTAATAAGCGGGGGGAAGCTGGTTGTGTACAATGAGGAAATTCATAAAGACATTGAAAATATTTTTATGAATAAAGAAATAACATTCGTAAAGCTGACCCCATCTCAGTTAAAAATGGCATTGTTATTGGAAGATGTCGAGCCACTAGAACAACTTGAAACATTAATTTTAGGTGGAGAAGAATTAGATGCAAAAACATCACATCAGACTTTAGAGAAATATGGAAAACAAATCAAAATTCATAATGAATACGGACCAACAGAAACAACAATAGGGTGTTGCGATTATGTTTATCAGCTTGAAGATAATGCGAAAACAGCTGTTTCAATCGGTTATCCTATCTCAAATACACAAATTTACATCATGGATAGAAACCGATTAAGTAGAATAGGGAGACCAGGGGAGTTATGTATTGCAGGAGAAGGAGTAGCGAGAGGATATTTTAACAAACCTGAACTGACAAATGAAAAATTCGTTGATAATCCATATGGAGAAGGTAAACTGTATCGGACAGGTGATTTAGCAAAATGGTTACCAGATGGAAGGATAGAATATTTAGGACGAATCGATGATCAAGTTAAGATACGAGGGTTTAGAATTGAGTTAGGGGAAATCGAAAGTGCCATTAGAAGAATAGAGAAAATAGTAGATGCAGTTGCCATTGTAAGAGAAGATAAAAATGGAGAGAAAGCCATTTATGCTTATTTCATTTCAAAAGAAGGCTTGGATATTGACGCAATACAAGATCAACTTCGAAGAGAGTTATCAGAATACATGATCCCTTCATACATGAAACAAATTGAGCAGATACCTGTTACTTCAAATGGTAAACTTGATCGGAGAGCATTACCAGATATTGAAATACAGAGCAAAGTGAAATATGTAGCTCCTCGAAATGAAATAGAAGCCAAAATATGTGAAGCTTTTTCTGAGGTATTAGACATAAGTCAAATAGGAATTTATGATAACTTTTTCCAAATAGGGGGGCACTCTTTAAAGGCGGTGAGTTTAGTTAATCTTATTGAGCAAAAGGTAAATGCGAAACTATCGCTGAATGATATTCTCCAAGCTCGAACCCCGATACAAATAACAGTCATTATTGAAGAAAAAGCAATAAATGTTCAAGATGTAACCCCAGTGTTAAAAAATGATGAAAAAATTGTTGAATTCGAGAATATAAACGACATAAAGCTTTATCTAGAAAAACAAATGAATGAGTTTGAAACGGCTATTTTGGATGGGCGAATAGTTAAACAATATCCTATTTCTGATATGCAAATGTTATCCAAGCAAATGGGGCTTACTTATAGTGGGATGATCATTGAATTCAATCATGAAATAGATGTTGAAAGGTTGAACGAGAGTATTAAAAAGATTATTGATTCTCAAGGATTATTAAGAAGTACTTTAATAGCAAAAAATGATGAAGTAATGATTGCAGAGTTTGAACCTGACTTATATAAAGCAATTCCTTATGTTAATATTAGTCAAGAATCGGAAGAAATTAAAAGGGGATTTATCCAGTATGTTGTTAAAAACATATATGGGAAAAATAAAAACTCAGAGTATGGTTTATATGACAGGCTATTATATAATATGATTATTCTTAAAGAAGAAGATAAAAAGTATAGAATATATATGCCATTCAACCATTTGATTTTTGATGGTATGAGTATCGAAATTATTAAGAGTACATTAAGAAGTGCTTATTACCGACAAGAACCCAACAATACGACTCGTCTTGCTTATGAGGATTATATTAAACAAATTAATAAAGGACCTCAAGGCATTTCAGAAGACCAACTAATAGATACCCTTGACTTAGTAAAATTTAATGAGAGTATGGAGACATTTTTAGAGAAGGATTACCATTTTAAAAATACAATAATAAAGCTTTCAATAGATGAAGGTTTTAAAAGCCGAAATCAAGGGAAATTATGGAACATAGCTAGCCAACTCTTTATAAAAGTAATGAAGCATAATTTTAATAGGGGTGAAATACCAGTCTTTATCCTTCATACAGGAAGACACTATGAAGATCAAAACTACTATCATACAATAGGGGAATTTATTGACATGATCCCTTTCCATTTAGGAGAATTAGAAGATGATTTCACGAAAATCAGCGATAGGCTCCAATTGCTAGGAGAAAAAAACATTAACTTTATCACGTTAATAAATAATAAAAAATTGAATCATTCATTTCCAAAGATAAAAAAGCTATTTAATATCTCTAATGAAGAATTGATTAAATTCCCTTCATTTAATTATCTGGGCTTATACGAAACAGATGAAACATCAGAAGAAATCTTGATGAGTGATTGGGAAGGGGCTCAAAATGCACAAGGTAGATTCTTTAATATTGCTTATCGCGAGAAAGACATTTACATTACAACATTTTGCAATGTTGATGACTTAGAAACGCTAACTGAAGAGCTTCAGGATTATATCAATGCTGCTTAAAATTTCAAAACTCAGGGTAAGTAGTCTTAACAAAAATTTAATGTGAGGAGTTAAAAAAGTGAAATCACAAAAATTATTCTGTATGCCTTATGCAGGAGGAGGAGCCAATACAACATACATTCCATGGAAAAAACATTTGGATCCTCAGATAACATTGATTCCTGTGGAGTATCCAGGCCATGGAAAACGAATTGCAGAACCACTAAGCAAAAATTTAGAGGAACTAGTCAGTGATTTATATCAGACCGCTATCAAGCCTGAAATAGATGGAAGCACAGATTATATGATTTATGGACATAGCATGGGAACACTCGTTGTCTATGAGCTATTAAAACTTATTGAGAAAAACAATGGTATCTTACCACACACCATCTTTTTATCAGGAAGATATAGCCCTAATATTAGCTATGAAAAAGAGAACGTCCACCTCCTTTCTGACGATCAATTGATTGATCATCTTATCAAGCTGGGAGGTATCACACCTGAAATTTACAATTATCCTGAAATCATTGATGCTTGTTTACCCGTCATCAGAAATGACTATAAAATCATTGATGAATATGAATTTTCTACGCCAGTGAGTTGCTTTAATTCTAATATCACTTTCATTTATAGTGACAATGACTCATATTTAAATGATAGAGAAAAAGTAGCGGAATGGAAACATTATACGAACGAGAATTTTTCAATTATTGAAGTTAAAGGGGATCACTTTTTTATCAATAATGAGATAGAATTTCTTTGCCGTCTAATAAATCAAAGTGCTAAGGAGATTTAAGCGTCACTTCATTTGATGACGTAAAATACTCAAAAACGCTCCGAGAAAACATTTGGATAGAAAAGAGGTGAGAAAGTATTGCTGAATATTTTAATGAACTTAAAAAAAAGAATTAGAGGCGATTGATTATGATTACAGTAACGAATTTAAGAAAAATATATAAGAGACGCAAATCCGAAGATGTCGTAGCAAATAATAATATTAGCTTACAAATAGAGAAAGGACAAATTATTGGATTATTTGGTCATAATGGCGCAGGTAAAACAACCCTTGTCAATCAATTGATTGGTTTAATAACACCAGACAGTGGACAAATCGAGATAGATGGAGAAGACATCATAAAAAATCCTTCAAGAGGTCGATTTTTATGCGCTGTACAGCCTCAAGGTCAAATTCCTTTTAATATGCTAACACCTACACAAGTTGTTGGCATATTAGGGAATATGAGAGGTGGCTCCAAAACAGATGCTAGAATGAAAGAGTTATTTAAAAATCTAGATATTGAGCCCTGGGCGAATACAATGGGAGTAGAGCTCTCGGGTGGTATAAAACGGTTGGTAAGTTTTTGTATGGCAGCGATCAATGCCAAAGACATTATGATCTTAGATGAGCCAACAAATGATGTAGATCCAGTTAGAAGACGTTATTTATGGAAAGAAATTAATGCTTTAAAAGAACAAGGAAAAACGATTCTTTTAGTAACACATAACATTAAAGAAGCAGAGAATATAGTCGATCATGCGATCATCTTAGATAAAGGGAAGATTCTTGTGAATGAACCGATCGCAGAGTTAATGAATAGGCAATCTGATCGGATGCGATTAGAGATTGAACCAACCTCTGAATATGCAAATATTTTGCCAGATTATATTCAATTTTTTGATAAATCTGAAGAATCTATCATTTTCTCTGTTGACCCAGAAAACATTCATGCTGCTATTTTATGGGCAAAAGATCAAAAAAGACAAAACAAGATCTCGGATTATAAAGTAACTGAAAAATCATTAGAAGATATTTATGTTAGTTTAACAGGAGGAAGCAAGAAAGATGGTGAAAAATCATGAATAAAAAAATAACTTAACTCAAATGCTAAGATTACAATTTTTCCGATCATCAGGACCTTTAATCTTTTTCATACCAATGCTTGTTATTATTTCCTTAGGAATTGCAATCGGTTATACATTCATGTTTGCTGATATTGATCCAGGTACAATGCTATATCTAGCAACAGGGGCACCAACGATTCTGTTAATTATGGCTGGATTTGTGATTTTACCTCAGCAAAATGGGGTAGCAAAGACAGAAGGATATATTGAATTTCTTAGGACATTACCGATCAAGCGTTGGAACATTATCATGACTGATATGATCATTTGGTTATGTGTTATATTCCCTGGAATAGTAATATCCATGCTTGTGACGCATTTAATTTTTGACCCTGGTTATGCTTTATCCTTCACGATCCTTCCAGCTTTTCTTTTAGTGAGCATCACAGCAATTGCAATTGGATATGGATTTTCCTTTGCTTTGCAACCACATGTCACACAAATGTTATCAAGTCTGCTTATGTTTGGTACTTTAATGTTCTCGCCAATTAATTTCCCAATAGAGCATCTTCCAAATTGGCTTCAAATCGTGCACAGGTTTTTACCGTTTCATACCATGGCTAATGTAATGCGTGCTTCATTAGCATCTACGACTTATACAGTTTATGCTTGGGAATATGTTAAATTAGGGCTGTGGTGCGCCTTGGGTCTGACGCTTTCAATTTCGATATTGAATCAAACAAAGACTTGATCATTCATAGGAATCTAGTACTTTTAATAATGTTTCATTTGTAGCCATTATAGACTAGGTTGAATCATTCTTATCTAATTAGCTTTTTATGACACCATACATCGACTCTGAAACTCTAAGAACCCTTTGTTTACCTTGATGTGTCTTCTTTCAGACAAAGCATATTCTAACGATTGTGATATCACGATCGCGCCTCATGATTCCTAAAAAGCGAATATGCGTTGTTTAATGCCTCTGATGAGAAAATTTACTGTAGGCAAGTTTTGCTAGTATAATAGAAGCATAACTACTCTAGTGCTGAGTGGGAAAAATTAATGAAAGGTGGAATGCAGATGAGCGTACTTGAGAACCCTCTTGCCACGATAGAGTTTAATTTCTTAGAACAATTGCAGTTTGTAAAAGAATGGAATAATCATTTATTTGAAATATTTAAATGGTTGGATGAAGTAGAAGATAAATTATTTAAGCATAACCAACTACATGTTATTTTACTTAATGATGACCACATCTTTTTTAAAAAAAAGGGAGAGAAGAAAATTGGGATTTACCAAAATTCCCTCACCTTAAAGCCAGAAGTGAGTAAGCAGCTCATTGTGATCTGTTCAGAAAGAGAAATCTCGAATCAGGTTAAGAACTCAATTACTACATTCATTGAATCTTTACTAAGGTTCTTAAAAGAGAAGAAGATTGAAAGTCAAGTCCTACCTGAAAGCTACATGACCCAGTTAAGTGAGTCTTTAGCGGTAGAGCAGATGATTGAGGTCTTGATAGGCATATCTTGATAGGCACCTTATTTGATTTTTCATGACCTTGTTGTGAATGATTAAAAAGTATGTTGAGCATAAAAAATTTAATTTAAAAGGAGACGGATAAGAATGAAGGCATTAGCTAAAATAGCATCACATGAGTTAAACACAGTTTCAGAAAATTCTACGGACAATATTAAAGAACCACTACTTATTGTTCCAAAAAAGGGTGGGGAATCTAAAACCTATGAGCAAGTAAATACTTTAGAAATGGAGAAAAGACCTGCTTCAACCGTTTTGGAAAAAAGAGTGCTGGCATATTTATCAGAGGTCTTTAATTTTCCTATTGAAAATTTATTAGATAATTTTCTTGAACTCGGGGGTGGCTCATTAAAGGCTGCGCAATTAATCAACCACTTGAAACAAAATGGCTATAAAGCAAGCATGGAGGACATTTTTAACAGTAAAAATTTAGCTGCATTTGTAGCTAAAGTTGAATATGAAGAAGTATCTATCTAAAAACCAGAAATAATATACGACATATATGATAGAAATTGATAAAATTTCTGGAAAGGAGGTACCATGAAAATATTACACTTGAATTTGTCAAATATTAATGAAGATGATGATTGGAGATCATTACTACCTTTTATTTCTACTCGAAGAAGAGAAAAGATCAATAGGTACAAGCATGTTGAAGATAAAGTACTGTCACTTTACGGCGAGTTGATGATTAGAATGGGTTTGTCAAAGGAGTTGGGATTAAATAATGATGAACTAACATTCAATTTTAATGAATACGGAAAGCCGTACTGCCACATGTATAGTCACATGAAGTTTAATCTTTCGCATACCAGAACTTGTATTATTGTCTGTTTTTCAGAAAATAAGGAGGTTGGCATTGATGTGGAAAGGCTAATTAATCCACCACTTGAAATTATGGACTTGTGCTTTCATAAAAATGAGATTGATTATGTAAACAACCCAAAAATAAGTAAAATAAGATCTTTCTTTGAAATATGGACGAAAAAAGAAGCCTACCTCAAATGGAAAGGTACAGGGATGGTTTCAGATTTAGATAAAATTGATACATGTTCGGTGGATAAAAAGTTTTATAGCTATATTAGTGAAGATTATTTATGTACGGTTTGCAGTGAAGATGTAGAAGAAGTGGAAGTCCAAAGTCTGTCTAAGGAAGATCTAGTTGATTTCTTTCTTCACCAACCAAATGAATTAGTAGGAAGCGAAATAGAGATGGATCGGATGGTCTCATAAGTGAAAAAAGGGATAATCTTTTTAATAATTAACTTATCACCTAAAATAAATAAAGAAGCAACCTCAAGAAGGTGACGATCTGTCAAGTTCTATGATGTTAGCTTTTTTTATGATGAAAAAATAGGCTGAGTTGAAAAATGGACGATTAAGATCAATTAACCAACGTTTAAGATTAAGGTAGGATTATTGAGGACAGTTGGGATTATAATAAGTCTTTTTGTGATGAGAATAAAAATATCTCTGATAAACGTGATATACTATTAAGCATAAAAGGGAGTGAGGATATGAATGCAAACATTGAGTTAAGGCAATCATTAACAGAACGTTTAGCCCAGATTATGCTAGAGGGTTTAACGAAAGGTAGGAACTTAGATCGGATCGATTATTTGAAATGTAAGCTTGGGTTGGAGACATTTCTTATTAATCTATCAAAGCTAAGTGTTGTTTATGGGTTAGCAGCAGTTGTTGGTTTGGTCTGGCAAGTATTTATTTTTCATCTGGCATATATGTCAATTAGGACTTATGCTTATGGTGTACATAGTGAATCAAGTTTGCACTGTACAATCATAAGTTGTATCATTTTGATCGGATTTCCTACTGTGTTGCTAACAGTTCAACTACCAAGAATTAGTTTTGTGATCATATCTGTTGTGAGTCACTTCACTTTAAAGAAGTATGCACCAGCTGCGACAAAAAAGAATGGGATAGTGCATTTGAATGAAGAGAGGAAGCAGAAGTTGCGTCATAAAGCGTTGATGTCTAATTTTATTATCTTGATTGTTGCACTGATTATCCCAAGTCTTTTTATCGGAAATTTATTGATAATCGGAAATATACTAGCAAGTCTTATGACAACGCCAGTGGCTTACAAACTATTAAAAAATGAATGGAGAGATTAATGATGTTAAAAGATTTAATTTGTAAATGCTTTATTGGATTTGGATGTTTAAGTACAACGAGATCATGTATAGGGTTATTGTGTGAACCCGAAATACCTGTAGAATTATTAAATGATTAATAGAATACTCCTAAGTTTGACAGTTTTGAAAAATAAAAGCGCCTAGTCATAGTGTAGTGACCCCTGAAAGTTGGACTTAGTGCCGAAGCGATATGCTTCGGCATTTTGCTTTTTAGATAGTGTAAAATAAACTGTGTAAATAACTAACGAAAATCCTAGTACAATATGTAGTGCCGGATTCAAAAAAAAGAACCTCGACAATTGTAAGAACGTGGATTTACCTGTAAAATAATGATTGAGAAATCAAAGGTAA
>WRKJ01000076.1 GCA_009778135.1 Defluviitaleaceae bacterium | reverse complement strand
CAGTGTCATCGCTGTTGTCAGTGTTATCGCTGTTGTCAGTGTCATCACTGTTGTCAGTGTCATCACTGTTGTCAGTGTCATCACTGTTGTCAGTGTCGTCGCTGTTATCAGTGTTATGACTGTTGTCAGTGTCGTCGCTGTTATCAGTGTTATGACTGTTGTCAGTGTCATCACTATGATCAGTGTCAGTATCTGGACCTGGTGTTGCTTCGCGATCAATAAACACAGTGGTATGGACTGACCCATAGAATGCACGGTTTCCTTCTTCGTCTATTGGACCATATAAGCTAGAAATTTTGAAAATTTCTTCGCCATCTTCATCTTGTACAATGACATCAAAATTAATGACATAAGCGGCATTTTCTGCTAATTCTGAGAAATAAATGGATAAGTGTCCAGTAGCTGGGTCTAAGGTGTAGCTAGAAGGTGTAACGATTTCATTATTGATGCTGACACTTCCTGGAATAAACGTTACCAAATCTAAATCCAGTTGGCTTACAACCAAATGTGATGCAAGTGGGACGTCATTTGGATTTCTAATCGTGACTTGGTAGCGAAGTGTCTCTCCAATTTGAACGGTTGATCCATCTAGAGACACTGATTGATTGGCAGCGATCGAGTCATCTAAGAAAGTGCGAAATTCTGAAGATTCTGCAACGGGTGTGACGTCAAGCATTGGCGTGGAAGTTGCATTAACATTGACAAAAGGATCTTCTGCTGATGAACGACCGATTCGGACTAAATCACCTAAGAAAGAAAAGAAACTTGGGTTTTCTTCAAGGCGTTCTACATCAATTTCGATAATGGGTGGTTGTAATGTTGTTGGTTCAGTGGGCTCAACAGTCGTTGGTTCGGTCGGTTCAATTGTTGTTGGTTCGGTGGGCTCAACAGTCGTCGGTTCAGTCGGTTCAATTGTTGTTGGCTCAGTCGGAGCAGTCGTCACTGGAACAGTTGTTTCAGGTTCAGTTGGGAAAACGATACCAGGAGGGGGGACGCCTACACCATTACAAAAACTATTGGGTGGCATAATAGATGTTGGGTGCCAGCCAATACACCAGCCAGGACGAGTTGGAATACCTGTTTCTGGGTCGGTTGCAACACCACCACAAGGTCCATTAGGTGGCATCTGATATGGATGCCACGTGATGCACCATCCGGGACGATCTTGCATACCTGGTTGTCGCTCTTCCGATAAAGCGTCAACTTGTACATTTTCTGGTACAGTTGTTTGTACAGCTTCACTTGGCACAACCGTTGTTGGAATCAGCGTTTGCATAAGAAGTGCTGATGAGATTGCGATGTTCTTAATTATCATGGGAACTACCGCCTTTCATATTTAATCTTAATAATGGTTATTCAAAATCTCGTTTATGATGATCAATTATATGAACAGAGCGATGCCATTTGTAATCATCATCATGAATTCTCTAACGACAAAGTCCACAGCCAAAGCACCGGCTACAACTAATTCTAGTGCAGCCCAACCAAGATTTCCAACGAAATTCATGATACTTCACTCCTTTCTTTTTTAAAGGCTTTCTTAATTATTTGAATGATAAAAGTTCATTGATTAGCTTGTCCAAGCCTCTAAGATCCCACGTAATGGAATGGTAAAGATTGTAATGACGGTTAGAAACACCTCAATTATCATGTTAGAAACACCTCCCCAATTTGAATTTTGATTAACATTTCCATGATTCCGATTCCACGCCATGAAATGATAAAAGTAACTGACAACGGTTAGAATGGAATCCCTTCATGATATTGAGAAACATCTTCCTCTTAATGGTTTAAGTGTATCATTCCAAGAGCGGAATTAGAAACATTTTATTGATTAACTAACTCGTCCAAGCCTCCAAGATCCCACGTAATGGAATGATGAAAATCGTAATTACAGTTAAAATGAGGTCCATAATCATATGAGAAACACCTCCTTGGATAAAGAGTTAAAGTTTAGATGGTGCAAATCTTACCAAACAAAAAAGCCAGATCCGGAAAGAATTGCTTGTGCAATAGCCATTGGTCCAATGAATTGCATGCCTTCAAGCAATGAACCCAGTGTGATGATTTGTCTAATGTTGACAACCATATTATTGTTAAATAACATTTTTTCACGCCCTTTTGATTTGTTTTTTCAAAACTTTATTTTTAAAAAACATGACCTACGCAATGAAACTTAGGATGACACGAACTGGTAGCGATAAACCATTACCAGCCATTTGAATCCAACTGAAAAAACCGTGAAATAACATTTTTCATTCACCACCAGTACCTCATATTTTAAAAAACGTTAAAATACTTCAGTCATCTTTTTGGCGTAACTGAGTATCTTAAATGTTTTTGAGAAATCTGTTGTTCCTATTGCCATCTATTGGGCATCAGCTGGAAGACAGCTCCCATCGCTCTTCCAGTCAACCAATTTGAAGCAGCATGACCTGCCCAAGCCACGAAATAAACGGCATGATTGAATGCGAACATATATAAACGCCTCCTTAATTTTTGATGCGCTAAAATTGATATCTTTAACCTTGCATGATTCATAAATGTCAACAGAAGTAAATGCATCTCGTACATCACCACCCACTGGGCGATGAAATAAAATGACTGCCAAACGGTCATGATAATGAGTCATCTCGGTGAACGCTTAACTAAAAAATAAAACATTTTTGATCAAGCGTTAGCTCAGATAAAAAAGAAAGCGCTTTTATTATCATCCGCAGATCACCACACCTACTATTCTATTTCGTGATCATGCTAGTTATTGTGGTTAACATCTGTACGCTGATAACATAGTCATTATAGCATGCTGGTGTTTATTTTTCAAGTTTCAAGATAGAATTTTATCTTAATTTGTCTTAAAAGGACAGCAGTCGCTTATCAATCGACAAATTACGACAAGTTATTGCAAAATTTGTTATTGGACGTCAAAACCATCGACTTCCGATCGTTTCTTGTGCTAACCAGCTTACGCGAGAATAAAGCTTTTGAAAAGTTAAAAAATTAAAAATCTCATTTCCTGCTTACTGTCACTTTTGGACTTTTGGAAATGAGATTTCGTTAAGCCTTTTTTAAATTTAAAACTGTTACAATTACAAAACCTATGATTGCCGTTATTAACGATGTTAAAGTATCAAAGCCTTCAGTTGGTATGCCATGACTCAACATCACTGGAATCGACCCTAACACAAGTCCCATACTCGTCGCATATAAGGTCGTTTCATTATTTTCAATCAAATGTTTAATTAATCTCCCACAAATGACAAGACCTATTATCCCACCTAATGCAACACTGCTGAGGACAACGACATCTAATGAAGAAATACTAGCTAATAAGAATTCATAAGCGCCTATTAGGATCAACATTAAAGCACCGCTTAATCCTGGTAAAATCATCGAAGAACTAACCAGGGCACCAGCAAACATCAGATAGATTATTTTTAAAATAGTCATATCTCCACCTAAGTCTACCAATGCTACATTTCCACCGAAGATAAAAGATGCAGTGATAACAAAGGCTATGATTAAGGAGATGCCATGTTTAAGCCTAAAATTTGTTTTAACATCAGCTTGTTTATAAATTAAAGGAACAGTTGCAACGATTAGCCCAATAAAGAAGAATCTCGTTTGATAAGGAAAGCGCATCATAGATCTGCGGATTAACCAAGCAAAAACAGCTATCGCAAAGACAGCACCAACACCAAGACTAACAAGTGGCTTTAATGTTTGCTTCATCTTGGTGCTAAATAAATCATTTAACAAACCGATAAGCTCTTCATAAATCCCTAAAATCATTGCCATCGTTGCAACACTAAATCCAGGTGGTAAAAGGCTAATACCGAGACATAGTCCATAAAATATTGTTTTAAATATAGAATTAAATTTCATCGCAAATCTCCATTCTGGATAGTCTATCCATATTTTACCATAAAAAACAAAAAACTGCTATAAGAACAGTTAGGTAAAACGTTCAATAAACGAGGCTGATTGAAGGGAATTTAAAGATTGGGTTTTCACTTTATCTCCCAATTTGACAATATCAGTAAGTACAATGTTTTATTTCGGAACAAAATTTCATCATAAAACCACTCCTAGTTGGAGACTTGGCTAGACAAATATCATTCCTACGGAGATACCTGTTATAACGGTACCAAACCAAACTAATAAGAGTAAAAGTGCATCTTTTTTATTAGTTGAATTCTTTTCAACAAACGCTTCATCATTCAAGTCACTCACCACCAATACATTTCCAATGGAAGCCCCTACACTACAGATGTAGCAATCCATAAGCCTGTTACAGCTGCAGTTGTAATAATGTCCTCTACATTCACCATTTCTTCTGAAATTATCACCTCATATACTTGCGGGGATAGTTCACCTATTTTCTTTAAAGTGAATACTGTTGATAATTCCCCATAGCGTAACATTAATTTATAACTAAGTTATAAATCCGACTTATATCAGTGATTAGTTTGAAAAATCAAAAATAGCTACAATTAGCCTTCCAAAATCCAAATCCATTCCTAATCTCCGGGCGAATAAACAACCGAGAGCAATGCCAAAATAATAAGAAATAAGACTAACGGATTTATCGTTTGAGCATTCGGAATAGCGTTTTTTGGTAGATTCTTTTTTTTCATGTAGTTTCACCCATCCAATCTAATAAACATTGACAACATTTCCGATGATTAAATAAATTTTGCGATAAGATCTATAAAAAAAGGAAACAATGTGTTTCTATGTTTCCTTTTCTTACTTAAAATCATTGTTATACTTTCATTTATGACGTTACATTTTATTAGATTAGTCTTACTTAAACATAGCTTGACCGATAAACCAGCCAATTCCTCCCATCGTAAAAACAACAAACATTAACATAAGAATGAATTTTACGATACTGATCATATTAAAAATATTTTTTGTTGTTAATATGGTGTCCTGCTCTAGCATATTAGATTCCTCTATCTTACCAAAATCATTTTCAATGTCTTTCATGTTTCTTACCGCCATCTCTTCATTTAGATTACCTTCCTGTAATGAAATTTATGCCTTCGCCAATGACTTCACCAATAGAAGTACCTATCAACCAAGCAACAACCATCATCATTACTGCTGAAATCATGATAATCGATCCTGTAACTATTTGACTGTTTTCTAAATTCTTATTTTTAAAATTCTCTTCTTCCATTCACATCACTCCTACAAATAGGGATTATCTGAAGCTATCTCACAAATGAATGATAACATGCCGTTTAGCGTCAATTTTCCTGTGATGATTCTTCTTCAATTCCAAACATTTTTAATATTTCCAATATTTTATTATTTTTTATCATCCTTTGTCGAATAAAAAGAATGAAATTAAAAACTAAAAAAATCATCAAAAATAGAATTGAAGAATAAATCCAAAATTCTATACTTGTTAATGGCATCTCTTTACTAGGTAAAAAACTTAAGATTAAACCGAAAAAAATACCAATTTTCAGTGAAAGCTTAAGATAAGCATTTAAAGAATAACCCCAATAGGTAGATTTCTTCATCCCTAATTGCAATCCTTTCATCCAATCAACTCCAGTTTAATTGCTGCTGCTGTAAGTGTCCCGATTATCGCTTAAGTTAATATAACGCCACTACTGATGTCTAAATAATTAATGGGAATCAGTGCTATCTCGATATTATAACCTAATATACTAAAAATATCAACATGTTAATCATGTCAAAACTTTCTTTATCGCACGATGATATACATGTTTTTAACGTGAAATAATCGTATGTGCATCTGGAAAAACAGTTAAATCCTCAATGATTTTGAAAATTTCAACATACAAATTCCTAGCTGCATCGACATTGAAAAGCTCATTTTTGATATACGATATAGCCGAAAAAATATCTTCATCAGCTTTTTGTGTGATCTCATAATCTAGCATTCTACACACCTTCAAGCATCATGTTTATTCTTTTCTTTAAATCATCTACATTAACAAATTTTGAGTTTTCTTCGTAGTTGTCTTCAAATTCTTTTATTGCTTGAAGTTCATCAACGGTTGCCATTGCCCCCGCATTTGTGTTGCGACTTAATTCAAATGGAATCTTTTGTTCCCTTATCGCAGCTCGCAAAAACAAATTAAATGCTGTCGTCATGGTTAATCCTATATCATTAAATAATGCTTCAGCTTGAACTTTAATATCTTCATCCACTCTCATACTTACTTGTGTCATGAAAACCACTCCTTTATAAATCTATTGTACATCTATTGTGCAACTATTATATATTTATTATACAGCAAAATCATGAAAATATCTAGGTTATCATCAGATTTTAAGTTTTTTGATTGAAGTATTCAAAAGGATTAAAAAGAGAAAATTCAAATTGATGAGGATATTTTTCTTCTACAAATGGGGAATGTTTAGTTTTGTTGACCCAATTGATTCAGACAAAGCCACCGCTTGTATCTTAAATTCATGATCGTAACTTTTCATCAATCTTTACCTCCAGATTTCTTGCTTTTATTATAAAGCATTTCCTTCTATTAGTGTCAACTTTTATGATACTACATCACAATGTTGTCCGTCATATAAATGGTTCAATATCTGGATATTTTGATTTAGCTACGCCTTTGAGAAAAGCTTTGATACTTATCTCAGAAAATTTTTTAGCTTCTGGTAAAAATCTGATTATAATTTTTTTCATTGTATCGTAGTCAATCTGTTCGTTTTGCTTATTAAACTCTCTAAAAATCTCTACAGAAATATCATCGGCAATTTTAGCAGGAATAGCTAGATTTAAACACACCAAACTTAAAGATATAGGGTTTTCTAAAGAATGCCCTAAATGTTCAGCCATATCACGCACTGCGTCAAGGATTAATGATGCATCACCATTGTGGTAGAATAAATCACCAAAATCATTTTCAATATCTTTCATGTTTCTTACCGCCATCTCACTAATTGTCTCACGCCAAGTCCGATAGCATCAGCATCTCCTTGACGCATACCAGTCTGCCTAACTAACTCATTAGCTATTCGTTGTCCTAAAGCAGCTTCCGAACCGAATAATTGATTTCTTATTGCGGTCCTAACAATACTTGTACGTTTAGCATTCATTAGTCCCATTTTTGAAGAGCTGACTACAGTTCCTAAACGTCTGGTTACCTCTGGATTTTTAAAAGCAACCCAAGTCGAAATAGCTACTTTTTTAAATACAAGAATAGAATTTCCCTCTATTGCTTCATTTTCATATTCATAACGAATCAAAGTAGTATATTCATCTAATTGAATTTTTTCTAAAATAACTTTGTCGTAATCCTCTTTTAATTCTAAAAATGCATATTCTGAAACAAAAGAAATGTCTTGATCTAAGTAATATTCAATATCTTTTATATCATACTGATTATAACCTTGATCATGTGCAGACACCTCAAATGGAATCCCCCCTATGGTAAGAGCAACAGCTAAAACCAAAGCAATATGCTTTTTTGAAGAATTAATCAAATCTTTAAAACTTTTCATAATAAAACATCCTTTCCCTGACATATTTTATATTAACGTAACCATCCTACAAGGACAGCATCAAGAAATACTGCACCAGCCCAAACCCCAGTTTTAACTTTTTTACAGCAGCCCATTTTGCAAGTCCAAAAACAGCTGCTGTAAAAAAGATTCCCTACATTATAGACCTAGTGTGTTGGGGATGTCAATACTTTCTTTCTTTTTTTCACCGTTTTTTATTGCTTACGGCCATTTTACACGTCCCAATATCCCATGTCATTTTCATATTTGTGCAAATATGCACTAGTATTTTGGTAATAAATGGAGTATAATGTAAAGATCAAATAGGTAAGGAGTGATTCCATGAGTTTAAAAATAAGTCATTTAACGAAACAGTTTGGCTCGCACACAGCAGTTGATGATTTGTCGTTTGAAGTGAAAAAAGGAACAGTATTTGGACTTTTAGGACGCAATGGTGCAGGAAAGTCGACAACGATTAAACAGATTTTAGGTTTGGTTGAGCCCACGTCAGGTCAGATGGAATGGGAGGGTGAAGTGCTTCAGCCCAAGAAGGTGTCGATTGGGTATTTACCTGAAGAACGCGGATTATTCGTGAAAAAAAGCGTTTATGAACAACTTGTTTATTTTGGACAGTTAGAAGGCATGAACAAAAAAGAGATTGAGCACGCCATTGATGATTGGCTCAATCGTATGGAAGTGCCCGAATACAAAAACAAGATTGTGTCTGC
Source organism: Defluviitaleaceae bacterium (assembly GCA_009778135.1). Classification (GTDB taxonomy): domain Bacteria; phylum Bacillota_I; class Bacilli_A; order MOL361; family Turicibacteraceae; genus WRKJ01. Next base: position 17,255 of record WRKJ01000076.1, on the reverse strand, counting down.
TTTATCCAAAGGTAATCAACAGAAAATTCAATTGATTGCGACGTTGTTGCATGATCCACAGCTGATTATTTTAGATGAGCCTTTTACAGGACTTGACCCTGTCAATGTCCAAATCTTTATTGACATCATTAAAGATGAAGCAGCAAAAGGAAAAACGATTATTTTTTCTTCACATCAAATGATGATCGTAGAAGCGTTATGTGACGAATTGGTTTTGCTCAAACAAGGTGTTGCTGAGGTGAGTGGTACGATTACAGGAATCAAAAACGCTTATGGGTTTAAAAATTTAATCATGAGTGCCAGTGATGAGCTGATAAGTGGACTTAAACAGCTCAATCTTTTGTTCGAAGTGACCAAAAATACGGTCAAAGTTCAAACAGAAGATAGCTACACTGCGATGGATATTTTAAAAAAACTGGGAGATATAGGCATTGTGCCCGCTGAATTCAATGTGGCACCACCGACGATGCAAGACATCTTTGTTGAAAGGATTGGGTAACATGAGAAAATTTTGGATCACATTTTGTTTTTATGCAAAAGAGCATTTTTCGAAAAAGGCATTGATTTGGATCGGTATTTATTTTGCTGCCACCATCGGTATTTTCTTTGCCATTAATCATTTCGGTGGCAATAATGAGCATCTTTATGGTGAGATTGCCATTGTACAAGCATCGACGACATTTATTGCAGATGAACAGCAATTTGAAGGGATCACCGATCGGCATATTCAATTTTTAGATGAAGCAGCAGCACGTGCTTTACTAGAAGCGGGAGAATTGGATGAAATATTTATCATTTCAGGTGAAGAGAGACCTGAGCTAACTGTTGTCTCTGCACATTTCATGCCAGGCAGTGAAGTGGAAGTGTTGTTGACGCAATTGTTAACAAGCCAGCATGTGGAATCAATTGCAGCAGGGTATGCGTTACCTGTTTCAGCAGTGGCAGAACTCACAACACCGATCACGGTGCACGTTGAAGAACTTGAAGATTTAGACGTGGAAAACGCGATTGCTAGCGACTTGATCAATACGGTGTTACCATTTGGTATTTACATGCTTGTTCTCATGTCAGGTTCCATGGTTGCTAACAGTGTCGCATCGGAAAAAACAAGTCGTGTCATGGAAGTGATGCTCGGTAAAGTTCATCCAACGATGACGATGTTGTCAAAAGTTTTATCAACTTTACTTGGCGTCTTGGTCCCGATTGTGACCATTCTGCTAGGCATGGTAGCAGCAGATTTACTTGGTTTTGTGGAATTGGGCACATTGGCGACAACCGTCGGTGAATTTATCCCAATAGAAGTGATCATTTTAACACTTGCTGTTTTGTTTCTAGGCTACTTCTGTTTTATCTTCTTCTTTGCGGCAGCAGGTGCTGTTGCGAACAGTTCGGAGTCTTTAACGTCCACGTTGCAACCTGTTATGTATGCCACGATGATTCCTTTCTTTTTAATCATGTTTATTGATTTGGACAGTTGGATGATGAACATTTTAGTTTATGTCCCTTTCATGTCTCCGTATGTGATTGTTCAACGCTTTTTAATGGGTTACTCTAATATGATCGAAGTGATCATTGTCTTATGCTTAATGGCTGCTTTTTCGGTGTTGGCATTGATTATCTCAGCTAGGCTATACCTGAACGGTATTTCTCATACGAGCGAAAAAGTGAGTCTAAAAGACTTGAAAAAAATGCTTGCTAAATAAATTGACGAAAAAATCCTGTTTGCGTATAAATGCAACAGGATTTTTTTCGTCAATCATCGTATAGCTTATAAAGTCCTTGGGTGCCTAAGTTTTCAAGTCCAAGATCGGCTAACTTTTCATATTGACTTAAAGTGAGTTCCAACCCTGGGAGCTGGATGCCACTTGCTTTGGCTTCATCAACAGCAATTTTCATATCTTTAATGAAATGTTTGATATAAAAACCTGGATCAAAGTCGCCGGCAATGGCCCGTGGTGCCATGTTAGACATTTGCCAGCTTCCACCAGACCCTGTTGAAATAGCTTCTTGAAGAGTAGCGAGATCAATCCCTGCTGCTTTGGCATAAGCGAGCGATTCAACCATGCCAATGACAGCCCCTGAAATGGCAATTTGATTGGTCATTTTACCATGTTGACCGCTACCAGCAGGGCCTAAATAGGTGATGTGTCGACCCATTAATTTAAAATAGGGCATGAGTGTGTGACAGATGGCTTCATCACCCCCAAGAAAAAGGGTCAATGTGGCATTTTGAGCGCCGACATCACCACCTGTGACAGGTGCGTCGACACAATAAATGTCTTTTTTGATGCCAAGATCGTAAATCTTTTTAGCAAGTTCTGGTTGTGACGTTGTCATATCGACCAAAATGGTACCTGGCTTTGACTGGTTGATCAACCCTTCTTCAGACAAGTAAACAGATGCCACATCTGATGGCATACCGATCATGGTAAAAATAAGATCAGCGTGCTGGGCGACTGTTTTAACATCGTCACACCATGTGGCGCCGCTTTCAATTAAAGACTGTGCTTTGTCTTTTGTCCGGTTGTAAACAAATAACTGATGGCCAGCGACCTGTAAATGATGTGCCATGGCTTGTCCCATCACACCTGTCCCAATAAATCCTAATTTCATTTGATTCAACTCCAATTCAAAATGCTTGTCGGGGTTAACACGCTCGCTTACACTTTTAATGATATCCAGTTTCAATTCGCAACCCCTCGAGGTCATTTCTCGTCCTGTACTGATCACTTCGTGATAAGTCGGACTTCAAAATGCTTGTCGGGGTTACACGCTCGTTTCCACTTTTAATGATACCAAAAATAAGGGGGTTGTGCAATCAAAAAGAGCTAAGAAGATGAAATGTTCATAAATAATTGATAAAAATGCTTAAAATTAGGGTCAGTAGATTGACCATCTCTGTACAAAGTGGCAGAAAAGTGGTATGATATAACACGATTGATTTTAATTTTTGAAATTTGGTGATGAAAAATGATGAAAGCATTGAAAAAGGCATTTGATCCGGGTGCAAAGCGATTGAAAGCTGCGGAAGTACTGGCAGATAAAGTACTGGCGCTTGAAGGACAGATGAAAGGTTTAACAGATGAACAATTGCAAGGCAAAACACCTGAATTTCGTGATAGATTAGCAAAAGGTGCGACGCTGGATGAATTGTTACCAGAAGCTTTTGCGGTCGTTCGTGAAGCGTCAACGCGTATTTTAGGCATGACGCCGTATCGGGTACAAATACTCGGTGGTATCTGTTTGCATGGTGGGAATATTTCAGAGATGAAAACAGGAGAAGGTAAGACGTTAACGTCAACGATGCCTGCTTATTTAAATGGTTTAAGTGGTAAAGGGGTTCACATTATTACGGTTAATGAATACTTGGCTAGTCGTGATGCGCAGGAGATGGGTGCGTTATTTAATTGGCTTGGGTTAACGGTCGGTTTAAATCTCGCACAAATTTCGCCTGATGAAAAACGAGCTGCTTACGGGTGTGACATTACGTATTCAACCAATAATGAAGTGGGATTTGATTATTTACGTGACCATATGGTGATGTATGTCGACAAAATGGTACAACGTGGTTTAAACTATGCCATTATTGATGAAGTCGATTCCATTCTTATTGATGAAGCCCGTACGCCACTCATTATTTCAGGTGGTAAGAAAAATACAGCGAATCAATACATTCAAGCAGACCGTCTCGTAAAAGGGTTAACAGAAGAAGAAGATTATGAAATCGACGTTAAAACGAAGAACATTCAGCTAACGGAAGCGGGCATGAACCGTGCAGAATCTTTCTTAAAAGTGGACAATCTTTACGACCTGTCTAACGCAGCACTCCTTCATCATGTCAATAATGCATTACGTGCCAATTATATCATGGGACTTGATGTGGATTATGTGGTTGAAGAAGGCGAAATTGTAATCGTTGATCAATTTACGGGACGTAAAATGCCAGGTCGTGCTTATTCAGAAGGGTTACATCAAGCGATTCAAGCGAAAGAAGCTGTTGAAATTAAAAAAGAAACATCGACATTGGCGACCATTACGTTCCAAAATTTATTCCGCCTATACAACAAACTGTCAGGGATGACAGGGACGGCGAAAACAGAAGAAGAAGAGTTTCGCAACATTTACAACATGTTGGTCGTTGAAGTGCCGACCAATTTACCGATTGCTCGACATGATGCACCTGATTTCATGTATAAAAACATGAAAGCCAAGTTTACAGCTGTTGCTGGTGAAGTGGCGAATTTACATCAAAAAGGACAGCCCATTCTACTCGGAACAGTTTCTGTTGAAACGTCAGAGCTTGTATCACAACTGTTGCGACAAAAAGGCATTAAACATAATGTTTTAAACGCAAAGAATCATGCCAATGAAGCAGGCATTATCGCAGAAGCAGGTAAAAAAGGCGCTGTCACCATTGCGACCAACATGGCAGGACGGGGAACGGATATTAAAATTGATGATGAAGTGAAAGCATTAGGTGGACTTGCCGTCATCGGGACAGAACGTCATGAATCTCGTCGGATTGATAATCAGCTACGTGGGCGTTCAGGTCGCCAAGGGGATCCAGGGTATACCCGTTTTTACATGTCATTTGAAGATGAATTGATGCGACGTTTTGGTGGAGATCGTGCTGCGATGATGCAAAGGATGATGGATGATGCAGATCCGCTTGAATCTAAAGCATTAACGCGGGTTGTCGAATCAGCACAAAAACGCGTTGAAGGCAATAACTATGATACCCGTAAAAACTTGTTGGAATATGATGATGTCATTCGTCGTCAACGTGAAGAAATGTATGGTCAACGTGAAGATGTACTAAGGTCAGACGATTTGACAGCTTCTATTTTTGGAATGATTGAAAGTGCCATTTCACGTCTGGTTCATGCGCATGGTCCACGACCTGATGATAAAGAAAATGCAGGTTATGATTACGAAGGACTTGTGAAAGTAGCCAATGGCAAGCTCTTTGGTAAAATCCCACTCACGCTTAAAGAGGTAGAAAATCGAAGCGAAGCGCAACTCATTGATGACTTTGTTGGTAAAATTAAAGCAGGCTATGAAGAAAAACGTCAGTTGATTGAAGGAGATGGCTTTAAAGAGTTTCAGAAAGTCATCGTTTTACGCGTCGTTGACACCCATTGGATGGCTCATATTGATGCCATGGATGGCTTGCGTCAAGGGATTCACTTACGTTCTTACGGACAAATTAATCCATTAGAAGAGTATAAAAACGAAGGATTTGAAATGTTTAACCAGCTCATTGAACGCATCGAAGATGATGTGACACGTTATATTTTCTTAGCAGAAATTCGTCAAAACTTAGAGCGTCAACAAGTTGCCAAACCAGTTGCGGCTAAAAGCGGGAAAGAAGAAGTGAAGAAGCAACCGATCAAGCGTGGGAATGAGAAAGTCGGTCGCAATGAAGCCTGTACCTGTGGATCTGGAAAGAAGTATAAGCAGTGCTGCGGTCAATAAAAGGCGTATGCATGGCATTTGAGAATGGATGGTGATGAAGAAAGAATGGAAATGTTTGAGATTAAGCAACAGATTAAAGCCATGACAGAAAAAATGGTGACGTTTAAAGCGGCACTTGATCTTAAAAGCAAAGAAGAACAACTCAAAGTCTATGACGACCTCATGCAAGCATCTGACTTTTGGGATGATCAACGAAATGCACAAGATGTCATTAATGCCATGAATCAAATTAAATCGAAAGTCGAGCAGTTTTACGCATTTGAAACGAAAGTTGAAGAACTCGCCATCGAATTAGAGATGATTCTTGAAGAACAAGATGATGATTTGATCACAGATTTAGGAACTGCTGTCCGAAAAACCAATGATGCTTTAGCGACTTTTGAACTGGATGTTTTACTGTCAGACCCTCACGATTCAAACAATGCGATTTTGGAATTACATCCAGGAGCGGGTGGTACTGAATCTCAAGATTGGGCTGAGATGCTTTATCGGATGTACACCCGTTATGCACAGATGAAGGGGTATAAAGTGGAATTATTAGATTACCAAGCCGGAGATGAAGCGGGGATCAAATCTGTTTCATTTAAAGTAAAAGGAGACAATGCTTATGGGTTTTTGAAATCAGAGCGTGGTGTGCACCGATTGGTCAGAATTTCACCTTTTGATTCAGGTGGGCGTCGTCATACCTCTTTTTGTTCCTGTGATGTGATGCCAGAATTTGAAGGAGAGGTTCAAGTAGACATTAAAGATGAAGAATTGAAAGTCGATACTTATCGTGCCAGTGGTGCAGGCGGGCAACATATTAACACCACTGATTCAGCTGTTCGGATCACCCATTTACCAACAGGAACCGTTGTAACTTGTCAAAACCAACGTTCACAAATTAAAAACAAAGAAGCAGCGCTTCAAATGCTAAAATCAAAACTTTATCAGTTGGAACTTGATAAGCAAGCATCAGAGCTGGCAGAAATTCGTGGAGAAGTCAAAGAAATCGGTTGGGGAAGTCAAATTCGTTCTTACGTGTTTCATCCGTATTCCCTTGTAAAAGACAACCGAACCGGCTATGAAGTCGGCAATATTGGTGCGGTGATGGATGGAGCGCTAGATGGCTTTATTCATGCTTATTTGCGTAAAGATACCTCTAAACATGAAGGCAGGAAATAAAGGCTTTGAACAGAAAAATGTGATGTTTGATAAATAGGAGGAGGATAAAAAGTGATACCTGTGTTTATCTATGATCATGACCCGAAGGAACTGAAACAATTGAAGAAAATTGTTGAGGATTATATCATGATCGAGGATTTGGACATGACTGTTTTTTCAACGTCAGACGCCTATGAAATATTAGATTATATGGAAAGTCATCAAGTTAAAAATGGGCTTTATTTTTTAGATATCAATTTGTCACAAAAAGTCAATGGTCTTGCACTCGCTTCTAAAATAAGACATAGTGATGATTATGGTGTCATTGTTTTCGTCACTGTCCAGCCTGAGTTGATGTATTTAACGTTCACTTATAAAATAGAAGCCATGGACTTCATTGTTAAAACACGACGATCTGAAATGGTCACGCGGATGAGAGAGTGTATTCAATTGGCACATGATCGCATGTTAAGGTTAAAGCGAGATAAAGGAAAAGGCTATCGACATTTCTATCAAGTTAAAGTAGGGGGGAAAATTAAAATGATCCCTTACGAAGACATTATGTTTTTTGAAACGTCTTTGACGCCCCACATGCTCATTTTGCATTTGTCAGATCAACAACTTGAATTCAGAGGGTCCATTAAAGAGACTGCATCCGATACAGCCTTTTTTAGATGTCATAAATCATTGGTCGTTAATTTAAGGAACATTGAATCAATTAACATTTCAAAACGGGAAATAGAGTTGATAAATGGTACGATTTGTCCTTTATCTGTCAAAGCGATGAGAGAATTGAAACTGTTGAAAAATTTACCAGTGGTTTCGAACTTTGCATAGCCTTTCTTAACTTTGCTCATAATAAGTGTGAGTGGAGGGGTTATATGAGCCAACATAAGGTAGATATTGTGGGAGTGGACACATCAAAATTAACTGTTTTAAAAAACAAAGAGATGATGGAACTGTTCAAACAACTTCAAGCAGGGGATACATCGGCTAGAGAAGTTTTAGTCAATGGAAATTTGCGTCTTGTTTTAAGTATGATTAAAAAGTTTAGTCACCGCAATGAGAATTTGGATGACCTTTTTCAAGTAGGTTGTATCGGATTAATTAAAGCCATTGACCACTTTGACTTGAAACATGAAGTTAGGTTTTCAACTTATGCAGTCCCCATGATTGTCGGAGAAATTAGACGTTATTTACGAGATAACCATGCCCTTCGCGTCTCAAGATCTGTAAGAGACACCGCTTATAAAGTGTTGCAAATGCGGGATCAGTTGGCGACGAAATTGCAGCGAGATCCGACAACTGAAGAAATTGCTGAAGCCATGGGGATCGAAAAGACAGACGTTGTATTATCAGTTGAAGCCATTACGGATCCGGTCTCCATTTTTACACCTGTGTACAATGACGGTGGAGACACGATTGATCTGGTTGATCAAATTCGAGATCATAATATTAATGATAGTAAATGGAGTACTTCCTTGATGTTGGAGGAAGGGTTTAAACTGTTAAATAATCGGGAACAACGGATCATTCATGAACGCTATTTTGTTGGTAAAACGCAAATGGAGATTGCCGAAGAAATTGGTATTAGTCAAGCGCAAGTCTCGCGACTTGAGAAAAATGCGTTAGATGTGATGAAGAAACTATTAGGAGAATAGTTTTTGCTTGTGTCAGACGATCTGTGAAACAGCTGCTGGATAGGCTCCCAATAAAGTAGAGACTGGAAAAACAAAAGGTTGATCCAGACGACACGATTGGGAGTTTTAATATGGAAAAAGACAAGCATAGCGTAAGTGAGATATAGTCGATGACGCTTAAAGTGAGGGTCTATTCGAGTGATGCCTATTAACACGATACCACATTATTAGCACTCTAATTGACAGAGTGCTAATAATGTGGTATAATAGCCAGTGAAATGAACAAACTAAAATAAATGACACTGGAGGAATCAAAATGAATATCAATAAAATGACTGAAAAATTGCAACAAGGTTTAGCTGATGCAAGTTCGACTGCCACGCGCATGGGTCATCCAGAAATTGACACGCCTCATTTGTTACACGCTTTTTTGCAAGATGCTGAAGGCTTAATTTCACGCGTTTTAACAAAAGCGAACCTTCCTTTGGATGAAATCAAGCAAGATGTGTCACACATGTTGAGCAAAAAGCCTTCAGTAAGTGGGAGTCATGGACAGCCACATCTTTCTGGCGATTTAAATCGGGTGTTGTTAAAAGGGGACGACTATGCGCGAAGCTGGGAAGATCAGTATTTGTCGGTCGAACATGTTTTTTTAAGTCTTTTAAGATCAGAGCATTATGACATGAAGCAGCTTATTAAAAAGTTTGGGATGCAAGAAAGAGAAATGAAAGCCATCATTGGACAGATAAGGGGGAATTCGAAAGTGATGACGCAACATCCAGAGGTTACTTATGAAGTATTAGAAAAATATGGTCGAGACCTTGTGGCCGATGTTCGTCATGGTAAAATAGATCCTGTCATTGGGCGAGATGAAGAGATTCGCCGTGCAACTCGGATTTTATCTCGTAAAACGAAAAATAACCCGGTGCTTATTGGAGAGCCAGGTGTGGGTAAAACAGCCATTGTAGAAGGTTTGGCATGGCGCATTGTCCGTGGTGATGTGCCGGAAAGTTTAAAAGAGAAGATCATTTTTGAATTAGACATGGCGTCACTTGTTGCAGGTGCCAAGTATCGAGGTGAGTTTGAAGAACGCTTAAAAGCAGTGTTAAATGAAGTTAAAAGTAGTGACGGTCAAATCATTTTATTCATTGATGAAATTCACAACATTGTCGGTGCAGGTCGGACGGAAGGGGCGATGGATGCAGGGAATTTATTAAAGCCACTGCTGGCTCGTGGCGAATTGCGTTGTATTGGTGCGACGACGCTCAAAGAGCATCGTGAATACATTGAAAAAGATCCAGCACTTGAGCGTCGGTTTCAAAAAGTTCAAATTGCAGAGCCGACTGTTGAAGATACGATTTCTATTCTTCGAGGATTAAAGGAACGCTTTGAAGTTCACCACCGTGTGAGTATCACAGACACTGCCATTGTTGCAGCGGCAACCCTGTCAGATCGTTATATTACGGATCGCTTTTTGCCTGATAAAGCCATTGATTTAATCGATGAAGCATGTGCGACCATTCGGACAGAGATTGACTCTTTACCAGAAGAACTTGATCGCATTGGTCGTCGTGTGACACAGTTGGAAATTGAAGAAGCAGCTTTGAAAAAAGAAACGGATGAGAATAGTAAGAAACGACTTGAAGCTTTGCAAATAGAACTCGCGAATTTAAAAGATGAGCTCAATGTGATGATGTTGCAATGGGAGCAAGAAAAGCAAGCCATTCACGGTGTTGCAGATTTAAAAGCAACGCTCGAAATGACCAAGCGTCAGTTAGAAGAGGCACAAAGCAGTGGGAATTACGAATTAGCGGCTGCGTTACAATATGGGGAAATTCCTCAATTAGAAAAGCAAATTGCTGATGCGGAACAATTAAGTGAGTCAAATGGTGATCAAGATCAGCGACTTTTACGTGAAAATGTCCGCGATGAAGAAATTGCTGACATTATTTCAAAGTGGACAGGGATTCCTGTTGCCAAGCTGGTTCAAGGTGAACGTGAAAAGCTGTTGAACTTAAAAGATGAGATTCGTGCGCGTGTTTCAGGTCAAGATATGGCCATTGACGTCGTCGGGGATGCCATTATACGTGCAAGAGCTGGCATTAAAGATCCGCATAGACCGATCGGTTCATTCTTATTTTTAGGACCAACTGGTGTGGGTAAAACAGAACTCGCCAAAGCCTTAGCATCAGTTCTCTTTGATAGTGAAGAACATGTGGTTCGCATCGATATGAGTGAATACATGGAAAAGCATGCAGTGTCAAGATTGGTTGGTGCACCCCCAGGTTATGTGGGTTATGAAGAAGGTGGTCAACTCACCGAAGCCATTCGCCGTAAGCCATATTCGATTGTGTTACTCGATGAAATTGAAAAAGCACATCCCGATGTTTTTAATATTTTGCTACAAATTCTTGACGATGGTCGCATCACTGATTCTCATGGTCGAACGGTTGATTTTAAAAATACGATTATCATCATGACGTCTAATATTGGCTCGCATATTTTGTTAGAAGAAACTGATTTTTACAAAGCAAAGCAGCAAGTCGAAGGTATTTTACGCGATTACTTTAAACCTGAACTTTTAAACCGCATTGATGAAATCATTACCTTTAATCCATTATCATCAGAGATTATCTACCAGATTGTTGACAAATTTATTGTCTTGTTAAACAAGCGATTAAAAGATGATCGTATTACTGTTAACTTAACAGAAGCTGCTCACGCCTTTATCGCAGAAGAAGGCTTTGACGCAGTCTATGGTGCAAGACCGCTGAAACGATTTATCCAACGTCATGTTGAAACAAAAGTCGCCCATGGCATTATTGCTGGGGAAATTATTCATGACATGGCGGTCACTGTCGATGTTGTCGAAGGAAAACTTATTCTGCGAAAATAATGCTCATAAAAAACGTTACGATCTTGATTCGAATTTTTCGACTGCAATCATCACATGTCGTCGGTGATGAGGAATCATGAAAAGGGTCTACTTGATAGCATCGCAGATGATGTTGATGTGATGAAAAGAAAATGATCGGTTTAATTTTATAAATTGTTGTATAATTCAACAATAAAATGCAAAAACTCTTCTTATTAAGAGAGGAGTTTTTTTATGAATTGGAGATTTTGGAACAAGCGTTATTACATGGCAACAGGGTATGTACTGGTTGCTCTTTTAATCATGATCACTTATTGGAAGTCATTTGATCGTCCGAAAACATTCACGTTAATGCCTCTTTTATGGCCATTTATCATCGGCTGTTCTCTTGCTTATTTGTTGAATTTTTTATTGCGATTTTACGAAAAAAAAATTAAAAAACGGACATTATCGCTGACGCTTGTTTATGCCACCATCTCACTGTTGATGCTGACCTTTATCTTTTTTTTAGCACCACAAGTCAGTAATGCTATGGGTCATTTTGTCGAAGAATTTCCGGATTACAGTGAGCAAATTGTAACAAGTGTCAAATCTTATTTAGGAAATGTCGATGTGACGGAAAATCATGTGGATACGATTGAAGCTAGCATGAATGACATGATTGAACGATTTGTTACGTTTAATCAAAATTTAGTCCCACGTATTTTAGCACATTTGGTCGTCATTGGTGAAACCTTGATGCACATTGCGCTTGGCATTGTGCTATCTATTTACATTTTGGCTAAAAAAGAAATGTTACACCGACAGTTTAACTTGTTATTACTAGCGGTCTTAGGGCAAACAAAACATGAACATCTTATGAAATGGATCAGAAGGTTTAATCAGATTTTTGCCAGATTCTTTGCAGGTATGGCCATCAATTCTTTGATTGTTGGTATTTTAACGACGGTGATGCTGTTCCTTTTTCAAATTCCGTTTGCCATTCTCATCGGATTTATTGTGGCATTAACCAATATTATTCCGATTTTTGGTCCTTTTATTGGTGCCATTCCATCAGCCATTATGATTTTTTTCATCAGTCCAACAAAGGCGTTAATTTTCACGTTTTTGATTCTCATCATTCAACAAGTTGACGCCAATCTCATCACGCCGAAAATTCTTGGGCATAAAATTGGGATTGCACCTATTTGGGTCTTGGTATCTATTTTGATATTTGGTCATTTCTTTGGCTTAGTCGGAATGGTATTAGGCGTACCCTTTACTGCCCTTGCGATTGAAATGACCCACGACGTGGTCAAACGAAAGATTGACAAAAAATCGTATGAAATAACAACCAGTCGTGCATAATATTGTTATGAATTTAAATGGAAGTGAGATCATGGAAAAATATAACCCTAAGCGCAACACAAGATGGTCCTATCTGGTGGCCATCCTCCTTATTTTATTAGTGACAGTCATTAAAGCACATGCAGCAGCACCTGAGCTTAGTGAAACTGAAGCGCGGATGCAAGTTTATGAAGATTTTGCTTATGCGTCTGGCATTCCTTGGTATGAAATTGCAGCCATTGATCAATATGAACGAAATATTGATCGTTTCCGAGAAGAGACGAGTGATACCAATGAGGCGTCACCTATTTCAATTAAATTCCCACCAGCGATTTGGTCTGGGCCTGAAGCGCCTTTAGATTACGAAACAAATCCTGTTAAAATCGGCTTGTTTGGTGGCATTGGACGTGATGGCGATGGCGATGGATACGCAGATCCTCATAATATGCAGGATGTGATGTATACGCTGGTTGATTATGTGCGTTCTTTCGACAGTTTTGAATCAGCGGTGCGGGCATATTATGAACATGAAGATGCCATTAGAATCGTCCTGGGGATTGCAAGATTATTTGAACACTTTGAAACCATTGAGCTTGATGCACGTGCTTTTCCGATTTCAACCTGGCACAGCTATAGCTTTTCAAATGGGTATGGTGCTGCACGCGGTTGGGGTGGTAGACGTTCTCATGAAGGCATTGATATTTTTGCCGGTTATGGTGTACCTGTGACATCAACTTCTTACGGCATTGTGGAAATCGTTGGATGGAATGAATACGGTGGTTATCGCGTCGGTATTCGTGATATTTACAACACGTATCAGTATTATGCGCACTTGCAGGGCTTTGCAGAAGGCATCGAAGAAGGCGCCATTGTCGAACCGGGGCAAGTCATCGGTTCAGTTGGGTCGACAGGTTATGGACCAGAAGGAACCAGTGGGAAATTTGATCCACACCTCCACTTTGGTTTATATAAATTCGATGGGAGAAAAGAATGGGCTTTTAACCCGTACCCACATTTATTGCGTTGGGAACAAATGGACTAAAAGTTGAAGCACTAGCTTCGGCTTTTTTTATTAACATTTTACTGGGATTTCGGTCTCAAATGTGCTATACTAGGGAGTACGGATGCACATGAATAGAAGTGGTGATTGAAATGAAAATGATACCTTATGGTGAAAGTCATTTTGAAACAATTAGAAATGATGGCTTTTTATATGTCGACAAAACACAGTTCATTAGACAACTGGAACAAACGAGACGGATCATTCATTTAAGGCCAAGACGCTTTGGAAAGAGTTTATTTATTAGCATGTTGGAGTGTTATTATGATGTTAACCGAGCAGATCAATTTGATGACTTATTTGAAGGGTTGTCCATCAAGGAGAATCCAACGGATAATCGAAATAATTACTATATCCTTCGTTTTAATTTTTCTGGCATTCAAACAACCAGTATTGAGACGATTAATTCAGGCTTTTTCGTTGCTGTCAAAAGTGCACTTGAGATCTTTGTTAGTAAGTATCAGTTTAAAATTGAATTTGAAAAAACGCATCTCGCATCAGAACTGTTAAGACAGTTGTTGACTGAGCTTGAGAAGTTGAAGCTGCAACATAAAGTGTATGTTTTGATTGATGAATATGATCATTTTACGAATGCCGTGCTAAATGAAGGATTAGAAGGTTTTATGACCCTTGTTACACGTGGTGGCATGGTGCGTTCATTTTACGAAGTCATTAAGCTCAACTGTGAGCAAGGAATTGTCGAACGATTTTTCATGACAGGCGTGATGTCCATTAGCCTGGATAGTATGACCAGTGGATTTAACATTGGAACGAATATGAGTACTGATGAAAGATTTGCACATATGATGGGATTTACAAGTGAAGAAGTGAAGGACCTTTTAAAGACGCCGATGAAAAATTCCGATGAACAACAAGTGGTGTTAACGCCTTCTGAAAGAGACGACGTGTATGACATCTGGCGTGAAAATTATAATGGTTATCTTTTTTCAGAAGCATCCAGTACGAAAGTATTCAATGCGACATTGATCATGTATTATTTACAACGCTATATCGAAGGAAAAAAGCATCCACGACGTTTGATTGACCCTAACTTAAATCAAAGTGGAACAACGATTAAAAATTTAGCTGAGCTTAAAAATAGGGAAGCCAATTATCAAGTAGTCGAAGAAATTGTAAAAGAACGCACCATCTCTGGAAATTTATCCCCATTTATGGATGTTGATAAAAAATATGATGAAAATGATTTTATGACTGCTTTGTTTAGTATCGGGTTTTTAACTATTAAAGAAGGCGCAACCAGTACGAAATTTAAGATGCCAAATAAAATCATCGAAGCGATCTATGTGAACTATTTAAGTGAACTGACACAAAAGCGAGTGGGTTATAAGTTGGATACACGGGCACAAGGACTTGCCATTGATGAGATGGGTGAAGATGGGCGGATTGATCAATTAAACCAGCTTGTTTCAAACTTTTTAGCGCATCTGTCTGGAAGGAATGAGATCAAATTTGACGAAAAATATATTCAGCTGCTTTATTTATTCATCCTAACGAGTACTGATCAGTACGTTATTTATGACGAATTTCCTGCTTTACGAGGTTATAGTGATGTTGTTGCTTTAAAAACGCCAGGAAGTTATGCCAAGTATGAATATTTGATTGAGCTTAAATACGTTAAAAAAGGATCAAAAAGTGAAGCCATACAGGCACGTGTTGATCAGAAATTTTCAGAAGGTGTGGCACAAGTAACAGCATACATGAAAGATCAGCGATTGAGGAATCGGTGTGAGTTGAAAAAATTTGTTGTTGTTTTTGTTGGACCTAAAGTTGCAAAAATGGAAGAAATTTAAATGTGAAAAGCCATTATTTTTGTGATGGCTGATATGAAGCGTAAAAGCAATGCGCATAGTTGGAGGTTAGCTCGTGAAAACTGGTGATTTTATGGTGCGTCCGATCAAGACGGTTGAAATTGAAGAAGTGTCGAAATTGCTGGCATCAGCTTACCATGAGGATCAATTTTTTAAGTGGTGTGTGGCGCGTGAGGAAGCGCGTCATCAAGTGGTGGCACAGTATTATCAAGTTTATTTGAGGTCAAAGGGTTGTGTGGCCCATGTGGCACAAGGCGATGATCAACGGATTGTTGGTGCTACGGTGTGGTTACCTCATGAGACAGATGCCCGTCTTTATGAAGAGATAGAACGCGTCGTGGGGGTTGCTAACGCACCCATGTTTAATGAAGTTGCTGAAAAATCGCATGCGAACGAACCGACCCAAGGTCCTTTTTATCAACTGGTTGGCTTCGGTGTTTTAACAGGGATGCAAGGCAAAGGTGTGGGACAGGCCCTCCTGAAGTATCACTTAGATATCCTTGATGAAGCGGGGGTTCCAACTTATCTTGAAGCAAGTACGCCTTATCATGGTGGTGGTGTTTATGGTAAATTTGGTTATGAGCCATTTGGATCGTTGATGTTTTTTACTGAGACGGCTGTGTTATACCCCTTATATCGACATGCTAAAAAAGGAGACAACAACGAAAATGAAAAAGAAAACAGCATTTATCTGTGATGAAAGTTATTTTTGGCATCATGCAGGTGACGGGGCATTGTTTGAGCCAGCGGGCGGATACCTTCAAGCAAATGGATCTGTGGAAAGTCCTGAAAGTAAACGCAGGTTTAAAAATTTGTTAGAAAAAAGTGGTTTAATGAATCAATTGGAACAAATTAAACCGGTCGCAGCAACAGAGGCACAACTGGCATACTTTCATACGAAACGACATATTGATAACGTCAAACGACTCAGTGATGGTCAAGGTGGCGACTGTGGAGATTCTGCCATTGTAGGAAGAGGGTCTTACGAAATAGCGAAATTAGCGGCAGGTGGCGCGATAACAGCCGTTAAGACAATCATTGAAAACGACTTGATTGATAACGCTTATGTGCTAACCAGACCGCCAGGCCATCATGCAGAAGCGGATCAAGGCATGGGATTTTGTCTGTTTAACAATGCAGTCATTGCCGCTAAATATGCACAAAAAGAATGGGGTGTTAAAAAAATCCTCATTCTTGATTGGGATGCGCATCACGGTAATGGGACAGAAGATGCCTTTTATGAAGATGACAGTGTTTTGTTTATTTCGTTGCATCAAGATAATCTGGAACCGATCGGTAGAGGAAAGAAAGAACAGACAGGAAAAGGAATCGGCAGTGGTTTTACCATTAACATCCCTTTGTATGCTGCTTCTGGAGATGCAGCTTATCACTACGCCTTTGAACAAATCGTGGTACCCGCAGTCGAAAAGTTTGAACCAGAGCTCATCATCGTTTCTGCAGGACAAGATGCCAGTATTTTTGACCCATTGGCACGGATGATGCTTTCAGCAGACGGGTATCGACAGCTCGCAAAAATGACAAAAAAACTAGCAGATCAATATGCACAAGGTCGTCTGATTTGTTTACATGAAGGTGGCTATTGCCCAGTTTATGTGCCTTTTTGTTCTCATGCGATTGTTGAAGCATTGTCTGGCATTACGACAGATGTTAAAGACCCGTTTATTTATGCCATGGCAGGCACCGCTTATGATGTTTTGCTTTTGCATCAAAAAGAAAGGGTCGATGAGATCAAACAGTATTTGAATCTTTGACGTGGTCGAACTTGAAACCGTGATTTGAGACGAAAGTAGGCAACCTTAGGGTTGCTTTTTGCATACTTTAGTCATAACAGAGAAATTTTGATAAATTAGGGTGATGCAAATGACACAGTTAAAAGTAAGGGTATT
>WRKJ01000075.1 GCA_009778135.1 Defluviitaleaceae bacterium | reverse complement strand
CCTCGTTTGGCGACTTGACTATAATACCACATCTCTTCCTCTTCGTCAACTCTTTTCTTTAAAAATTTTGAAAAATGCATTGTCTTTTTTTAAATCCTCTTTATCTTATGGCTCCTTCACTTCCAAATCCATCATTTCTTTACCTTATATATGTTAGGAGCATCAGACAACATAGACACCGATGATGCTTGTAGTGTCAATCTACTTTCACATCGACTAAGCGTTAAAGTTCTCAGCATTAGAATCAAAAAGACAAACGGTCCAGCGTGTACGTTAGCGTGACGAAACAACCTATGTGCAAAAAATAGACAATCAAGCCCCGTTGGGACATATTTTCGTTTTGCCTTGACATGGCTTAACAATCTTCGATCCACTAATTGCTCGTTTTTCCCTGCTAATAGACATCAACGCGCTTAATTAATTGACGCTCTTAAACATTTTATGCATCACAAAATTAAATGTGATAGCAAAAGTTAAGATCAACGCGCTTAATCAAGTGCATCTATAAAGTTTCTACAAACTTATCATGTACGAAGTTTCAAATTATTATACTAATCTCAAACACTTTTTACAAATCATCAACTTTTGAAAAAAGAAGGTAAAGTTATGAGACTTGCACAAACTAACCTTCTTTGGAATGATTTTCAAGACGCTCTGAATATTCTTTCAGCAAGTCATGTTTCAAATCCCATAACTTTTGAGACAAATCCACATAAAAAGTATGTGCTTTTTCAAAACGCAAGCTTTCTTCCCATAATTTATCCACTTCTTCATTTGAATACGTTCTAATTTCTTCAATGGTCGGTTTATGATAAACCAACTTTCCTTTTTTAAAAATAGGATGCAACAACTTGACTGCGTAAAAATCAATTAATTCTCGTCGCTTCCAAGTATGATTAGGATCAAAAATCGTATACGGTTCACGATCGTCAATTTCTTCATCAAATAACGTCACCACATCAGCAATCGCTTTATGCTTAACTTTATCAAACAAACGATAAACTTGCTTAAAGCCAGGTGTGGTCACTTTTTCTGGGTTGTTACTAATTTTGATCTTCGGTACGGTTTGACCCCCAACCTCAGTAGCTACCAATTTATAAACACCCCCAAAAACGGGTTCAGTTTTAGAAGTAATCAACCTTTCCCCCACACCAAATCCATCAATGGGTGCTTTTTGAATCAACAAATCTTTAATAATATACTCATCTAAAGAATTAGAAATAATGATTCTTATTTCAGTAAGGCCTGCTGCATCTAATAACCCTCTTGCTTTTTTTGACAAATAAGCCGCATCACCACTGTCGATTCGAATAGCACCTGGTACACAACCCCTTGGAAGAAGTAATTCTTTAAAGATTTTGATGGCATTAGGAATCCCAGACTTTAATGTATCATAAGTGTCCACTAATAACACACAGTTATCTGGATAAAGTCGTGCATACCTTTCAAAAGCTTCGTATTCTGTGTCAAAACTTTGGACCCAACTATGCGCCATGGTTCCCAAAGCTGGCACACCATACAAACCTTCAGCAATCGTACATGAGCTTCCTTTACTACCGCCAATATAAGCCGCACGTGCACCAAGTACAGCACCATCACTTCCTTGAGCGCGACGAGATCCCATTTCAATAACCGGCCTCCCTTTCGCCGCACGAACAATGCGATTAGCTTTCGTTGCAATTAATGATTGATGGTTGATATATAGCAATGCAATTGTTTCAATAAACTGTGCTTGTATAATCGGTCCTTTTACTGTTACAATCGGTTCCCCAGGAAAAATCGGTGTTCCTTCTGGAATAGCGTACACATCACAACTAAATTGGAAGTTTGCTAAATAATTTAAAAAACCTTCAGAAAAGATCCCTTTGCAACGTAAATACTCAATATCAGCAGTTGAAAAGAAAAGATTCTCTAAATAATTGATGAGTTGTTCTAGTCCTGCCATAATGGCAAACCCACCCGCATCTGGCACACGACGAAAAAAAAGATCAAAACAAGCGATTTCATCTTGCATCCCATGTTCAAAATAGCCATTTGCCATGGTTAGCTCATAAAAATCAACAAGCATCGTTAAATTAATGTGTTTATCAGTCAAAATGATCACTCCAAATTCTACATTTCAGAAACTTCAAGGTTAAAAGTCGATACAGAAATAATTTTAAAAACGTTTTCTTTAATAATAAAAAATCTGAATCCACCATGAACTCAGACTTTTTATTAACATGAGATTAAATACGACGTTCTTTAATACGGGCGGCTTTAGCAGAAAGCTTTCTGATGTAGTTAAGCTTCGCACGACGTACTTTCCCAAGACGTGTTACTTCAATTTTTTCAATCATTGGTGTATGTAACGGAAATGTTCTTTCAACACCCACACCGAATGAAATTTTACGCACAGTGAAAGTCCCGTTGATTCCTTCACCATTTTGACGCTTTAACACTAAACCTTCAAACAACTGGATACGTTCACGGTTTCCTTCCGTAATACGGACATGCACACGTACATTATCTCCAGCGCGAAAAGTTGGAATATCAGCTTTGATATAATCCTGTGTTAACGCTTTGATTAACTGTTGGCTCATTATGATCCACTCCTCATCTCAATGCTCATTAAACAACCCTATCTCAATAAGTGTCATCCAGCGGAACATTGGCTTCGTACAGCAACTTGCACGATCTCTATAGTATCATAAAAAAACATAAAAATCAATAGCGTGAAGGTAGGTTTATCATCAGCTCATCCATTAATGATGAACATGATGACGCACTGCCAAAAAGTATTCATAAATGGTTAACGCATCCAAAATATGCGCATTTTGATTGGTAAAGTCAGGATCAGGGGCACCAAATGTAATGAGAATAAATTCATCCGTTCCATCTGTGGCTAAACTAGCCAAGCAACGACCTGCTGGTGTTGTAAACCCCGTTCTACCACCAATGATTTCGCCACCTTCAAAAGTTGTTCGAGGCGCCGCTCTAAATAAAGTCGAATAAAGGGTACTTCCTTGTGAGTTAGGCGTTTCTAATTCGTAAGTTCGTGCAGTAAAAATTTCTTTAAACACTGGATTTTCTAGCGCATACTGTAATAAAATCGCCATGTCATGAGCTGTTGTGTAATGGTTCTCATCGTGGAGGCCCGTTGCTGTTACAAAATGTGTATCGTACATCCCAATTTCCATGGCTTTCTCATTCATTAAGGCTACAAATGCTTCATAACTCCCTGCGATATGATAAGCAAGTGCCCAAGTTGATTCAGCACCAGATGGCAGCATAATCCCATGCAAAATCTCCGACAAAGTTCTGACTTCTCCATATCTAAACCCCGACTGTATGAGTCCAGCTCTAAATAATTCATCAAAATCTGCTTGTACGGTTACACGATCAGTTAATGTTCCCTGTTCAATTCCGATTAAAACAGTCATCATTTTCGTTAGCGAAGCAGGGTATGCCTGTACATCCGCTTGATGCTCAAATAGGATTCTCCCAGTAGATAGGTTAATCAACAAGGCATATTGGCTATACATGCGGAAGCCAACTTCATGATAAGCCAAAGGTCTTGTAATTTCAGTAATGATTTCAGCAACTTGCGCTTGATCAAATTCATCAATTTCCTTGATTGGCAATTCTTGAAAATACCACATGGCAGCGAAGTAAATGCCCACACCTATAATGATTCCAGCTAATACGACGTTTCTCACCAGCTGATACACCTCTTGAAATGCATCCTTCCTTCTTTCTTTTTGCATCGCAATACGATACTCTTTTTGGTTATGCTCTTTAAGCAAATTCATCTGATCATCATTCTTTTTCATCATCAATCAACTCTCTTAAACATTCCTTGCTTTATAGTATACCTATTTCTCTTACTTATATAAAGAAGAGCTGTCCCTCATTTATACATTTTTTAAAAACATGGCGATCTTTACTTGGACATGAGGGCATTTCCAGGTAAAAGGAATTAAACTTTCTTTGAAAAACTTTAAGTTTTATGCTATAATCTACTTACTAATCACAGTACAAGAGGCTTTTTTAGTCTTTGACAATAGGGAGTTTTTATTTATGCGTAAATTATATAAAATCGGTATTGATGCAATGGGTGGCGATCACGCACCAGCTGAAATTGTAAAAGGGGCTTACATGGCAGTCGAGCATTATCCTGATATTGAAGTCACTTTGTTTGGTCAAGAAGAAGCCATAAGAAAGCATTTACCCGTCAGCCATGACCGCATTCAAATCATTCATTGTGACGATGTCATCCCCATGGATGTGAAAGACCCAGCGATGGCGATTCGTCGTCAAAAAGCATCTTCCTTAGTCGTTGCCAGCAGAGCTGTCAAACAAGGTGACATTGAAGCGTTGGTTTCTGCCGGTGCAACTGGGGCTTTGATTGCAGCAGGGACATTATTGGTTAAACGTTTGAAATCGGTAGATCGCCCAGCACTTGCACCTTTGTTACCAACGGTCAAAAAAGATAAGCACACGATTTTATGCGACGCTGGTGCGACAAGTGAGTCGAAAGCGCACTTTATTTATCAAAATGCAAAATTGGCTGATATCTATGCGAAAACAGTATTAGGTATGAACAAACCCAAGATTGGTTTACTCAACATTGGCACTGAAGATGCAAAAGGTGGTATTGATCAACAAGAAGCCTTTTTGTTACTGAAAAACGATCATTCTCTTAATTTCCTCGGAAATATTGAGTCGAAATCCATGATTTCAGGCACTGTCGACATCATTGCAACTGATGGCTACGCAGGGAACATTGCTTTAAAAGCCGTTGAAGGAACTGCCAAAGATATTTTTTCATTGCTAAAAGAAGAAATCATGTCAACGACTCAAGGAAAGATAGGTGGACTCTTATTAAAAAGTACATTCGCTCATATTAAAGAAACCATTAACCCTAAAACAGTCGGCGGTGCCATCTTGCTTGGGATTCAAGCACCCATCATCAAATCACCTGGTTCAAGCGATGCTGAAACAGTGATGCATGCCATCCATCACGCTAAGAAAGCAATTGAAAATGATGTCATTAATAAAATTGACGCAGCTCTATCAACGAGCAAAGACGATTCACTCACCTAAAAGCTTATCAATCGAAAATCACAACCCTAATATAAACAACTCCAAAGCCAATTCGCCGTCAATTTGACCCATTTTTATCTGTAAGTCTGCTTCGGCAAGTTGCTTTAAAATGCCATCTAGCACTTCTATGTTAAACCTTCTTGCCTGCCCCATTGCGACTTTTACACGATAAGGATGTACACCTAAAGCCACTGCAATCTCTTTTTCATACATCCCACGACCCTGCAAACTTTGAATTTGTTTTAACAATCGAAATTGGTTCGCAATCATCACAATGAGTTTAATCGGTTCTTCTTTTTGCACCTTCAAATCGGCGAAAATAAAAGCTGCTTGCTGTCTATCTCCTGTCACAAGTGCTTCAGTTAATAAAAAAACATTATCTTCCAACGTTTTCGGAACCAGATCATAAAGCAATTCCAACGTTAACTCCCGATCAACACTGTCAGCAAAATAATCTCTTATTTTAATTAACTCTACCATCAATTTATCAATATGATGCTTCGTTAACCCTAAAAAAGTCTTCATCACATTGTCATGCGCAGTAATATTGTAACGCGCTAATTCTTGGCGTGCATAATCAAGTAAATTAAACGCAGTAGGCGCATTTATTTTAATGAAATCAGACTGCTTCTTCAATAGTTTTACCACTTTTTTTCGCTCATCAAGCTTTTCATAAGGCGCATGAAAAATCAAAATATTTTCAGGGTCTGGCTGATTTAAATAATCAATCAGTTTTTCCATATTGTGCGCCGGACCATTGGTTGAAGCAGCGGTGAGAAAATACGGATTTTTAACCAAAATTGCTTTTCGCTCTACTAAAAAGCCAGCTGATGATACATCAAAAAGCGCATCTTGAATGGTTGATTCCTGCATATCATAATGCGTCACATCATCAGGCGTCAAGTGGCAAGTTGTTAAAATGTCTTTGATTTTATTTTTTACTAAATGATCATAAGGTGATACAATCGTATAAATTTTCATAGGTCTATTTTATCATTAATTTTGGGCTTTGTATAGCCTGTCTTTGTTATTGGATAAAAAAATAGCTTCAGCCTCAAGAGAGTTCGAATCGCAAAGTTTGGAGCCAATATAAAAAGCAGCTAGATATGATCTAACTACTTTCAATTTTCTTTAATGCGGCTTTGATTATTAATTCGTATCTAATGCTGAGAGATTTTTTAATATATGTTTTCTTTACATCGGACATTCCGGGTGTGCCACCTACAATATTGTGGATCTTCTCCATATTGATCTTAGGTGCGATCCTTATTATGGCTGCTTGCAAATCTTCAGGCGGATTTTTAAAGATTTCATGGTAATAGATTCGTTTATTATCTTTTTTATAGACAGACAAGCTATTGAATTCTTCTGCCTTAAATTCAGTAGGGTCTGACATAAATGCTTCCATTCTATCCTCGGTTAAAAGTGGACTTAAACATGATCCACAGTCGTAAACAGGTGCGAATTCTCTTTTGTCATCTTTAATGAGGATACCCCAGTTATTCATATGACGGTCAGAGTTTCCAATAAGGGCATCGACGACAAACATATCCCAGAATTTAGCTTTTATGTCATCCTGTATATCTTTTAGGAATTCATTATTTTCTATGATAAAGTTAACATCTTCAATACTTGTGTCGAACTTTTGATCGCTTCTTACTGAACCATCGCCGAATAATGCAAATTCGTATAGCGTTTCTCCGTTTTGTGTGAAATCTTCACAACCGACGGCAATTTTTTCTTTCCCCTTTTTATCTGTTAGGGTACCAAGTACAGTATTTTGTGTTCTGATACCGCAACTTTTAAATATTTCACAACCAATATGTTCTGAGAATTGGTTATTTTTGTAGCTAAGTAGGTTCTTTTTTTCTCTAACAGGGTCTGGTATTTTGACCATGTAGATGGAGTTGTTATATTTGATGGTTAATTTCAGCTCAGATCCACTAAATTTATTTGGTAGTTTTTTACCGTCATTGAAGTTAATCATCAAAAAGTCCTCCTAAATATTCGTAAATTTCATTTTTAAGTGTATCTGTGATATAGCCTTCAACTGCACGATGTTTGAGTGAATAAAACAGTATTTTTCTTGCATCTTCAAAAGGCCTGTTCCACTTTTTTGAATGGGGATCTCGCTGTTCTAACTGACTGTAAAATGCTTCTAAATCTTCACCCAGTCCATTCATATTTTCAAAAGCTTCTGGCATGTATTTGTATTGCTTCAACCTAATCACCTCATTTGTTTGATTTGTTTTTATAATATGAGTGCTGTATCGCCTTTTACAACAAAATTATTGCGGTCTTTGTCAAGGTTTTATTTAAATGTTTTGTAAACTCATCTACTATTTGACTGTGACGTTCTTTCCAATTTTCCATATTGTATAGCTAGAGTGTGCCAATCGCCTGGTGTATCTGTTGGTGCTATCGTATTTTCACATTTAGGGTGATACAATCGTATAAATTTTCATAACTTTAATTTTACCATTTGAAGTGTTGACTTTCAAGATAAAAAGTGATAAAATAGCATTAAAGAGTTATCTCTATTGAAACCTTTATTCAATATGGCGGTGTGAACCAGGTCAGGACGGGAACGTAGCAGCCTTAAATGCTTAGCTGTGTGTGAATAAAGGTTTCAGTAGAGATTTTTTTGAGCAAACAAAAAAACTTTCTCCTCTCAATGAGATGAGAAAGCCGTCAATTTGATAAAGCTGTCTCTTACGCCTCCCTCGGCCTTAAACGATGCTTATTCAATAAGTAATGATCTGTTAAATCACTTTTTTGTAGAAAAACAATCCCTTTTGATTGGCATTCATCCAAACAAGCTGCCATTAAAGACGCGTGTAGCGGCAGGTCAATGCTTTCATACGGCATTTCTTTTTCAATCCAAACAACTTGCTGCTCAACCCGTTCAAGTAGTTTCGTAACTTGGAGTCCCAGTTGTTCCAGTTGAGGCGTTGTTGCTTTAATCTTCTCGATAGCACGTTCAAGCATCTTCTTGGCACCACTTAAATTGTTTCGACGGTAATGATAATTTCCAACCGCGACTTGTATGAGTGCCACCCAATATAACTGGCGATCGGCTTTTACATCTTCTTTCCAACGTTCTTCTAAAACTTCGTGGCATTCAAAATAGTCACGCTTGGCATGAAACTCCACCAAATAATCAATCAATGCAGGTTCAAACATTTTTACACCTCCTCTAGTGCAGCAAAACGTAAGTAATAGCGCATATTGGCGTGTCTCATTTTCAAATACAAGGAAACGAGGACGAGTTGACGCAGTAGTTGGAAATGAGACGCATGAATAGGCGTGGTTACTTATGTTGTGATGTACTAGGTTCCACAAAAGGTTTGATAAGCACAAGCAAGTTCAGTTGTCATCTTCATATAAGCCTCCTGATCTGAGCGATACTCATAAGGATTTTTCAAAGCGACCAAGAGCTTTTCCATCACCTGGTAATCTTGTGCTTCAGCCGCTGCCAGTGCTTCTTCGACAAGATGATTCCTAGGAATCATCGCCGGATTTGATGCTTTCATCAGTTTGACAACATCTTCTTTAGATTGTTTTTCAACAGTAAACAATCTAGCTTGCCATTTGTCATACCATGCTTTAAATTCATCCGTCATAAACAATGGCATTTCCTCTAATTGTTCAAGGGTTAGTAAACGGAATGTATCGGTATAGTTCGACTTGTGTTTTTGCATGAGTTCAAGAAGCTCGGTAATGAGCGCTTCATCCTTTGTCCCGATCGTCGCTAACCCCAGTTTTCGACCCATACCGCTCAACCAATGTTGATGATAAATGTCCCAAAACGATTTAATGGATCCTTGTGCCATTCCCACTGCTGCTTCAGCGTCTTCATGTAGAAGAGGGAGCAATGTTTCAGCTAATCTTGCTAAATTCCACATGGCAATTTCCGGTTGGTTACCATAAGCATAACGTCCATTTTTATCAATGGAACTAAAGACAGTCTTCAAATCATAAGCTTCCATCATCGCACAAGGACCGTAGTCGATGGTTTCTCCGCTAATTGTCATATTGTCTGTGTTCATCACCCCGTGAACAAAGCCCACCAGTTGCCATTTTGCAATGAGCTTTGCTTGCCGACTTGCCACTTCTTGAAGCAGTTTTAAATAAGGATGTGGCGCCCCTTCTAACTGTTTAAAGTGACGTTTAATCGCATAATCAGCCAATGTTTTAACGTGTTCTTGATTCCCAAAACGAGCTGCATATTCAAAAGTTCCCACACGAAGATGACTGTCTGCCACTCTGGTCAAAACGGCGCCTTTAAGCCCTCGCTCACGCCAAACGACTTCTCCAGTTAAAACAACTGCTAAACTTCTCGTCGTCGGAATCCCAAGCGCATGCATCGCTTCACTCATGATGTATTCCCGTAACATAGGTCCTAGTGCAGCTCGACCATCTCCACCACGAGAATAAGGGGTTCGACCAGCACCTTTAAGTTGAATATCAAAGCAGTGTCCAGTCGGTGTACAATGCTCACCTAACAAAACAGCCCGACCATCTCCTAACATCGTAAATCGTCCAAATTGATGACCTGCATAAGCCTGCGCCAAAGGGAAAGCACCTTGTGGTATAAGATTTCCTACGTACACCTCAGGTAGACTTGGCACGTTCAATTCAGTTGCTAACTGTTCATTAAAAATCACAAGTTGAGCTTCTTTCACCGGTGTAGGATCTTGCTTACTAAAAAAGAAGTCTGGTAAGGCAACATAACTATGATCAAAATTCCATTCCTTCTCCACTTTATCAAACTCCTTTTGTTTTGAGTTGTCGTGCCTAAATGAGCACCTTCCACTTCTCATTATACCTAAACGCTGCTAAAATTTCCATCAAAATACAAAATAAAAACGCTTAAAATTTTCAAAACGTTCACACTTCAAGATGTGGCAGAAATCTTTTAAAATAAAAGTTGCTATCAACATAAAGTATATGTTATAATGTTAAGGAAACTTTAACATGATGATCAAATAAAAAAAGGTTGTGAATCAAATGAAAAAATTGATGGTCGCTTCACTTTCAGTCATTGTTGTCTTACTCGCTGCGCTCGTAGTTGTTGATCAAGTTGGACCACCGACAAGAACAGCACAATTACCACGAATCTTCTATACAGAAGCTTTCGATCAAGAAGAAGATGTTTATTTTGTTTATTTTTGGCGTTCTAACTGCCCAAGATGTGCTGAATTCCAGCCTTATGTTGTTCGAGCCTTTAATGCTGGGACACCTGTCTTTATCGTTGATATGAACAATAATAATAACCAAGATGCTTGGTATCGTCGTGGTGAACACCGAGACGATGAGCTCATTGGACGTGCAGGTGATGCAACAGGTGCCACGCATTATTCTCAAATCGAGCTAACCATTGAAGGAACACCAACCCTTGTTAGAATTGAAAATGGTGTGCTTACTGATCATGTTGCTGGTGTAAGTCCAGCTGTCCAATTACTAGAAACCTTTTCTGAGTAACTAAGCATCTAACATCTCATAAAAAAACGACATCTCATAAAAAGCTACGCTGAGTTGATTCACAACATGCCACCTGTAAGGGTCGCTATGAATGATCGCTCAGAAGCTTTTTTATTTTGGCGATGATTAATCGTAAAAATCAGAAACAGCTTGGCGTTAAATTGAATTGAGAAACAGCTTGCAAAATTTGTCATTTTATGCTATCATAATGATAAGCGCTTTTAACATGTTGAACAGAAAAATAATCACAAATCAAAGGCTTGGAGGTGACAAGTTGATGAAAATCCATAAATAAAGCGCTTATAAAAATGATTAGGAGGTTCGAACAATGTCAACTTTTTTTATCCCGTCGATTAACGTAATCGGAACGAAAACCTTGGATGAAGCTTTAATTTATATCAAAGGTTACGGTTTCAAAAAAGCACTCATCGTCACAGACCGTTTTCTTGGCTCTGATGCTTCAGGTATGGCAAAGAAAATTGCAGAAGTGATTAAAACCATCGAAATTGATAGTGTCATTTTTGATGGTGCACAACCCAATCCAACGATTAAAAATGTTGAAGATGGACTCAAAGTATTAAAAGAAGCAAATTGTGATTGTGTAATTTCATTAGGTGGTGGATCTTCTCACGATTGCGCTAAAGGAATCGCTTTAGTTGCCACTAATGGTGGAGAAATCGAAGATTATGAAGGGTTAGATCAGTCCCTCCATCCACAATTGCCACTTATTGCCATTAACACAACAGCTGGAACCGCAAGTGAAATGACGCGTTTTTGTATCATTACCGATGAAGATCGCCAAGTTAAAATGGCCATTGTTGATAAGCATGTAACAGCTATTTTATCAATTAATGATGCTGCGTTAATGGTTGGAAAGCCTAAAGCTTTAACAGCTGCAACAGGCATCGATGCCTTAACCCATTCAATTGAAGCCTTTGTTTCAACCGGTGCGAATCCGATTACAGATGCTTGCGCCATTCAAGCGATGAAGCTCATTTCTCAAAATCTAAAACGAGCTTATGACGATGGTGAAAACATTGAAGCACGTGAAAACATGGCTTATGCTCAATTTTTAGCAGGTATGGCTTTTAACAACGCTTCTTTAGGCTATGTTCATGCCATTGCGCATCAATTAGGTGGCTATTATGATTTGGCACACGGTGAATGTAATGCTGTCCTTTTACCACATGTACAAGCCTTTAATGCTCAAGTGGCAGCTGGACGTTTAAAAGAATGTGCCTCCTATTTAGGTGAAGATGTCGCTAACTTGACTGACGAAGAAGGTGCAAAAGCCTGTATTGAAGCCATTAAAAAACTGTCGGCTTCTGTTGATATCCCAAGTGGGATTCGCGATCTCAAAAGTCCAACAGGTAAAATCGCTAAAAAAGAAGATTTTGACATTTTAGCAGAAAATGCCCTTAAAGATGTCTGCGGATTCTCAAATCCAATCCCTGCGAGTCAAGCAGACATCATCAAGATCTTGGAAGCAGCTTTTTAAACGATAACTTCAAATATGAAAACACTGTAACCCTGATAAAAGGAATGACAGTGTTTTTTTAGTGTGTTAATCGTAAGATGATGCTCATATCGGATCATTAAGCATTTAATCATCGCTATGAATTGACCAATTGCCATGGAAATGTTTCATCCCTACTTTAACTTTGGTGCCATTTCTGGTAAAATATAAGGTTACATGAGGTTATTTAAAATTGAAGGTGTTGTTTGAAAATGGATAAAAACTTAGATACGAAATATGACCATCTAAAAGTTGAATCGGGTAAGTATGACTATTGGTTGAAACAAGCATGTTTCAAAGCTGATCCAACTGTTGATAAACCCAAATATTCAGTGGTCATTCCACCGCCAAATGTAACGGGAAAGTTGCATTTAGGACATGCTTGGGACTGTGCTTTGCAAGATATTATTGTGCGGATGAAACGGATGCAAGGTTTTGATACGTTGTGGCTTCCTGGGATGGATCACGCTGGGATTGCAACGCAAGCAAAGGTTGAGGAACGTTTGCGTGCTGATGGGATTTCTCGCTATGACCTAGGTCGCAAGAAGTTTCTAGAAAAAGCTTGGGAATGGAAAGAAGAATATGCTGCTCATATTAAAGAACAGTGGGTAACTTTAGGATTGTCTTTAGATTATTCAAAAGAACGTTTCACTTTAGATGACGGTCTTTCACGTGCTGTCAAAAAAGTTTTTGTCGACCTTTATAACAAAGGCTTCATCTATCGCGGAGAACGGATCATCAATTGGGATCCCGCTGCAAAAACCGCTTTGTCAGACATTGAAGTCATCCATAAAGAAATCGAAGGTGCTTTTTATCATTTTAAATACATGATTGAAGGAACAACTGAATTTTTAGAAGTGGCCACGACGCGACCTGAAACCATGTTCGGAGATGTTGCTGTTGCAGTCCACCCAGATGATGCCCGTTATCAGCATGTCGTCGGAAAAAATGTTTTAATTCCTGGTAACAAGAAAGCGATCCCTGTTATCGTGGATGCATACGTGGACATGGATTTTGGGACAGGTGTGGTAAAGATCACGCCCGCTCATGATGTGAATGACTTTGAAGTAGGCAACCGCCATGATTTAATGCGTCCTAAATGCATGAATTTAGATGGCTCCATGAATGAATTGGCTGATCAATATGAAGGGTTGGATCGATTCGAAGCCAGAAAGCAACTGGTGGCTGATTTAAAAGCAACTGGCTTCGTTGTAAAGATTGAGAAACACGTTCATTCTGTTGGACATTCTGAACGAACAAATGCCATTGTTGAGCCTTACTTGTCGACCCAATGGTTCGTTAAAATGGATGCTTTAGCTGCCCGTTCCGTCAAAAATCAAGCCAGTGACCACAAAGTTCATTTTGTGCCAAACCGCTTTGAGCATACCTTTTTGCAATGGATGGAAAACATTCATGATTGGTGTATCTCTCGGCAACTTTGGTGGGGTCATCAAATTCCTGCCTGGTATCATCAAGAGTCGGGTGAAGTTTACGTCGGGATGGAAGCCCCCGTTGATAAAGAGAATTGGATGCAAGATGAAGATGTACTCGATACATGGTTTTCTTCTGCACTGTGGCCATTTAGTACGCTGGATTGGCCAGATACTGAATCCGACATGTTTAAAGCTTACTTCCCCACTTCAACCCTCGTAACCGGTTATGACATTATTTTCTTCTGGGTCTCTCGCATGATTTTCCAAAGTTTAGAATTTACGAATCAGCGCCCATTTGAGCATGTGTTAATCCACGGGTTAGTTCGTGCTGCTGATGGTCGAAAAATGTCAAAGTCTTTAGGCAATGGCGTTGATCCGATGGATGTTGTCAAAAAGTATGGTGCTGATAGCTTACGCTACTTCTTAACAACCAATTCTTCTCCAGGTCAAGATTTACGCTATAGTGAAGAAAAAATTGAATCCACTTGGAACTTCATTAATAAAATTTGGAATGCTTCTAGGTTTACCATCATGAATTTAGCTGGGATGACCGCAGCTGATGTTCAATTGGAAGGACGTCCTTTCAACATTGCTGACAAATTTATCCTTTCTCGTTTAAATGAAACCATTAAATCAGTGAACGATCATGCAGAGAAGTTTGAATTTGGCGAAGTCGGTCGCCATCTCTATCATTTCATTTGGGAAGATTTTTGCTCATGGTACATTGAGATGGCAAAAGTTCCCCTGTCAGGAGATGATGTCGAAGCAAAAATAACAACGCGCATGGTATTGGTTCATACCTTAGAAGCCATCGTTAAATTACTACACCCTTTTATGCCATTTGTTACCGAAGAAATTTACGGTTTAATCTCAGGCATAGAAGATGCTATTGCTGTTTCCCCTTGGCCCGAAGAACGCATTTTTTTCCAAGATGAACAAGCTGTGACTCACTTTACCTTGATCCGTGATCTCATCAAAGCAGTCCGTAACATGCGTGCTGAAGTTGATGCCCCAATGAGCAAAGCGATCCGCATCTATGTAGATGTTAAAAATGCCCACGATCTAGCTATGTTAAAAGAAAACAAAGCTTATTTAGAAAGGTTTTGTAACCCATCTGAATTAACCCTGGAAGCAGGCATCCGCTTAACCGAAGAAACCATGTCAACCATTGTGACAGGTGCCACTATCTTGCTACCTATGGAAGGTCTGATTAACATTGAAGCTGAAATAACCCGTTTAACTGTTGAAGCTAAAAAGTTAGAAGCAGAAGTTAAACGCGGCACATCAAAGCTTACCAATGAAAAATTTGTTAGCAAAGCACCCGCTCACTTAGTAGAAGAAGAACGGACCAAGTTAGCTGATTACGAAGCCAAACTAGCAGCAGTCAACATAAGAATCGAAGCATTGAAGAAATAGAGATGATGAAGAGGTGAGTCTGATGGAAGAAAAAAATCACACTTTAGAATGTAGTATTCATGCTTACGCTGTCCGAATAAATTTTAATTGTGATAACTGTAATCAGCACATACATGATGCTTCTGAAATGCCAACACCTTATTTACAAACTGAAAAAACAACGCATTCTTCAACAATAAATGTTGAAAATGATCTGATTAACTGCGAGCACTGTAAACAATCATATGGTGTAGAACTTACAAAATCTATATCTGCTGCAACCGTGGAAATTTTTGATCTTGAAGACGAAAATAACAGCTTGAGAATCACTGTTTTCGATGATAGAGCGCCTACTCATTGCTTAATGCACCAAAAGATACCGATTATCGATGTGAAAATTTCAGAATTAACAGGCGAAATTCTAGATACTTACCACGTTTATAACTTTAAGCATCTCCCAATTAGCGTTAAAGTAAACGACGGTGTTGTAGATAAGAAAGATCTACATGAATGGTTTTCAGGCAGAAGAATTCCTGCAAGTAGAGAACAAATAAATGATGTGTTACAACATCTAGACATATCACGTACTGGCATGCTTGTTGAAAAATGCTTTGGCCTAAGCTTATCAGATCATTACTGGATTAAACCGAGGAATTCTAACCTAGATTGGGAAAAGATTAATTTTTTTGACAATGATTTTTCAGAAGAAATTGGAAACCTCTTAATCGGAGAATCTAGTGCAGAAATGATTGAAATAGATTTGAAATCCCCGGATAACACCTCTGATGGTGTACTTAGAAAAAGATGGAAAGTCATCAATGGAAAAAGATGCTTAATTAAAGCAGGTAGTGATCCATACAAACAAGAAACTTACAATGAAGTGATTGCCTCCCGCATGATGGAATTACTCGGAATTGAGCATACACCTTATTGGTTAATGCTAGAAAAAGATGAGCCATATAGTGTCTGTGAAATCTTTATCACCAAAGATACAGAACATATTTCTGCTTGGGCAATAAAAAATACTTTGCCTAAAAAAGACAAACAAACATCTGAATTCAATCACTTTTTAACTTGCTGTGAAGCACTAGGTATTCCAAATGCACGCACATCAATTGAGCAAATGCTTGTCATCGATTATTTGATTGTAAATGATGATAGACATACCAACAATTTTGGTGCTATCAGAAATGTTCACACGCTAAAATGGTTAGGTATAACACCTATTTATGACAATGGTTCTTCTTTTTGGAACAAAAAAATTCTTAGTGACATCAATTCACGCAGAGGACTTAAAAGCAAACCTTTTTTATCTAGTCATGATAGTCAAATAAAACTTGTCTCTTCTTTCGAGTGGCTTGAGTTAGATAAACTGAAGCACATAGATGAAGAAATAAGAAGTGTTTTTTCTCATTCAAAGTTCATTTCAAAAGAAAGATGTGAAAAAATTATACTTGGTGTTAAACAGCGGATTGATGAATTGACGGAAATGATTGAAAGGAGTCACATTCATGAGTAAAAAAATTAACCTACTCATCGTAACTGGCATGAGTGGTGCTGGTAAAAGTGTTGTTTTAGATAGTTTGGAAGATTTGGGCTATCACTGTATTGATAATTTACCGCCAAAGTTGCTACCGACGCTAACAGAATTGATTTTAACGACTTCTGATCAAACGGTTAAGCTTGCCGTTGTCATTGATTTACGCAGTTTATCTTTTGATTCCATTAGTGAGATGCATCTATTCATTCAAGATAGCAGCTATATTAACGTTCAAATTCTGTTTCTAGATGCTGACAACTCGACCCTTGTAAAACGTTTCAAAGAAACCCGAAGAAGCCATCCGTTGTCTCGTGATGCTAATCCTTTAGTTGGGATAAGTAAAGAACGTCTCCTGTTAGCACCTATTTTTAGTTTGGCGACTGCTAAAATCAACACATCTGGTATGAGTGCACGTGAGTTAAAAAGTGAGATTGTCCGTTTATACAGTGATGAAATCGCAGATTATTTTAATGTCACCTTTGCTTCATTTGGTTTTAAACATGGCACACCTGTTGATACAGACGTGATGTTTGACGTCCGTTTCTTACCCAATCCATTTTATGATGAAGTCATGAGAAAACAAACAGGGCTTGATCAAAATGTATATGACTTTGTGATTCACTCAGAAATGGCACAGACCTTCCTGACAAAATTGGTTGATTTACTGGATTTTTTAATTCCAAATTATCAAGCAGAAGGCAAGTCACAAGTGGTCATTGGCATTGGCTGTACAGGTGGTCAACACCGCTCGGTTGCCTTAGCTGAATATTTGACCAACCATTTCAAAAGCAGTTATCCCACACATGTGGTTCATCGAAATATTAAACAAGCCAACTTCCACGGAGGACAACGCCATGTATGAATATGATTATAAAATAGCCGTTATCGGGGGGGGGACAGGTTTATCAAGCATTTTACGCGGGTTGAAAAAATACCCAATTGATATCACAGCCATCGTCACAGTTGCTGATGACGGTGGTTCCTCTGGAAGCTTGCGAGATGAGCTCGACATTCCACCACCTGGTGATATTCGGAATGTATTGGTTGCTTTATCAGAAGCCGAACCTTTGGTACAGGAATTATTTCAATATCGCTTTAAAGAAGGCAATGGATTAGCAGGTCACCCAACTGGAAATTTACTCCTTGCTGCCATGACAAATATCACCGGAGACTTTGCAACCGCTGTTAGAAACTTGAGCCAAGTTTTAAATGTCCGTGGTAAAATTTTACCTGTCTGCAACCAAGCCTTGCGTTTATGTGCAGAATATGAAGATGGTTGCGTGGCAATGGGAGAATCAAACATTCCCAACTGTCATAAAAAAATTAAGCGGGTTTATTACCAAGAGCCTTGTCCAGCACTCGAAGAAGCTGTTAAAGCTGTTAAAGAAGCAGATTTAGTTATTTTAGCACCCGGTAGCCTTTATACCAGTATTATTCCGAACTTGCTGTTTCAAGAAATGAAAATAGCCCTTCAAGAAACAAAAGCACATCTGGTATATTGTTGCAACATCATGAGTCAACCTGGTGAGACAACGAAGTTTACTGTTTCAGAGCATGTCAAATCAATTGAGGATCACCTCGGTTTTAAATGCATTGATAAAGTTTTAGTTAACGATGGCGCAGTCAAAGAAGAGATTATTAAAAAATATGCCGCTGAAAATGCTGCTATCATTGAAATTGATGATGAGCAATTGGAGCAGATGAACATCTGTGTCATCAAAAGTCGAATGGTCGATTATAACAAAGACAATGAAGTACGCCATAATCCGAAAAAAGTAGCAGCCATGATTTTTTCACTGCTCCTAGACGTTTAACATAGAAAGGTGAAGCAACATGTCATTTGCAGCCCATATCAAAAAAGAACTTGTCGGCATTGATAGCAAGCCTTGTTGTCAACTTGCTGAACTCTCTGCTTTATTTAAAATGAACGGTACCATGTCTTTGACGAGCAGTGGTCCCATTTTAAGCTTCGACACTGAAAATGCCGCCATCGCACGACGTGTTTTAACCCTATTAAAACAAAATTTCCCTGATGTGCAAACATCCATTCTAGCTCGAAAAAAAAAGAACCTAAAAAAAAACAACACTTATGTTGTGAAAGTGATTAGTCATGTTTTAACCGTTGCCAATCAATTGCAAGTTATGCCAAGCGATACAGGAGATTTCTCTCTTTTTGAAACGCTGCTGATTAAAAACTGTTGTCCACGGGCTTATTTACGCGGCGCTTTTTTAGCTGGCGGGTCCATTAACAACCCTGAAACGTCATCTTACCATTTTGAATTAACAACGTCTGATCCAGAACACGCACGTACGTTACAACTCATCTTAAATGATTTGGATCTCAATGCACGGGTGCTGGCTCGGAAAAAAGGACAAATTTGTTACATTAAAGAAGCTGAAAAAATTGGCGACTTTTTAAGAGCAGTCGGTGCTGTTGGATCTGTCCTCAATTTTGAAGACATGCGTATCATCCGTGACATTCGCAACTCAGATAACCGGCTTAACAATTGTGAAATCGCCAATGAGACGAAAACATTAACTGCGGCAGATCAGCAAGTCCAAGATATCGAATTCATTAGGCGTCAAAAAGGAACAGATTTTTTAAATGATAAACTCTCCTATGTGGCAAACCTACGTCTTGAATTTCCCGAAGAAAATCTGGCTTACTTAGCTGAGATCGCCACCGAGCGTGGAAACCCGTTGACAAAATCGGGTATCAATCACCGAATGAGAAACATCAAAAAAATGGCCACTGAGTTAAGAGGTGAAAGATAATGCCGTTTAAAAGCTATTCTGCTGTTTTCCCCATTATCTTAAGTGAAGATGGACAGAAAATCCTGCTTCATTTAAGGCAAAATACCGGCTATCAAGATGGAAAATGGGATACTGCTGCATCGGGTCATGTTGATGAAGGCGAGTCAGCCAAACAAGCCGCCGTCAGGGAATGTAAAGAAGAAATCGGAATTGATGTTAACGTAGCGGATTTAACATTTGTACACCTGTCTCATCATTTTTCAGAATCAGATAAAACCTATTATCACCTTTACTTTATCGTTAATCGCTACCAAGGCATTCCAACGATTATGGAGCCTGATAAAGCCCTTGAACTCCAATGGTTTGATTTGCAAGGTTTGCCTGATGAGATGGTGCCTTGTCGCAAAATTGCCATTGAAGCATGGCAACAAAAAATCCCCTATACTGAAATTCATTCATAACGAAAAGATGTAATGGCGTCATTACATCTTTTTATTTTTTGTGATCCGTATGCTGTGCTGCACTGGTAAACACAAAACAGCTTTATGACAATTTTAAATTTGGTTTGGCATCAATCCCCAAGTCACTTATGTTTCCTTGCTCAAAATTCACCGTTCCTGCTGCTGCAATCATCGCTGCATTGTCTGTACAGTATTTAAAAGCAGGGATACTCAAATTGATTCCGCGCGCTTTTGTCGCTTCTGTTAAAGCGCTTCTTAATCCTGAATTGGCTGCAACACCTCCCGCAACAACGAGATGCTTCACATCATAAGCTTCTAAAGCACGCATCGTCTTCTCTGTCAACACTTCTACGACACTCGCTTGAAAACTTGCAGCAAGGTTAGCAGCGTCAATTGTTTCTCCACGTTGCTTTGCGTTATGGACAAGATTAATCACAGCTGATTTTAATCCCGAAAAGCTAAAATCAAATCGATTTTTGTCAAGCCAAATGCGTGGTAGGTGATAGGTATCAAAACCTGTCGTCGCCAGTTGATCAATGAGGGGTCCTCCTGGATAACCAATGTCTAAAATTCGAGCCACTTTGTCATAAGCTTCTCCGACTGCATCGTCCAATGTGCGCCCCAAATATTCAAATTCATGATGATCAGTCATTAAAATCAGTTCCGTGTGTCCACCACTCACAACAAGTGCAATTAAAGGAAATTGCATGGTCGTTTCAAAAGCGTTGGCATAAATATGACCCGCAATATGATGAACTGGAATGAGCGGAATGCCATGTGAAAAAGAAATGGCTTTAGCAGCTTGAAGTCCGACGATCAGCGAGCCTACTAATCCAGGTCCTTGACAAACAGCAATG
The DNA here is from genome assembly GCA_009778135.1 of Defluviitaleaceae bacterium. Lineage (GTDB taxonomy): Bacteria > Bacillota_I > Bacilli_A > MOL361 > Turicibacteraceae > WRKJ01. The sequence goes on along the minus strand of WRKJ01000075.1, from coordinate 4,891 downwards.
CCATCAAGATCAGAAAAACAAACATGTGCTTTTTTCATCGCTTTATCAATCACAGCAGTGATAACCTCTACATGATAACGACTCGCTACTTCTGGAACCACACCGCCAAACTGTTGATGAATATCAGCCTGAGAAGCGACGATATTAGATAAAACTTCATGACCATTTCGAACCACACTAGCGGCTGTTTCATCACAGCTGGATTCAATGCCTAAAATTAACGTTTCTCTTTTCATTTTCCAAACTCCAATTCGATAAGTCGATGTTGATCGTGTTAAAATTTTTAAGTACGTACACGTTATACTTTCCTCATTTTTTACGCTTATCGACATTCTAATTTCATTAATAAACCATCTACACCACGATAATACCCTTTCCTCACCGATACACATTCAAAACCACATTGTTCATATAAGCCAATCGCGACGACATTATCAACACGAACTTCGAGTGTCACTTCTCGCACATCTCGCTGTTTCATTTCCTTTAAAAATAACGTCATCAATTTTTTTCCATAGCCTTGTCCTCTATGTTCAAGTTTGACTTCAATGTCATGAATATCTGCAAAATCAGCCACTTGATGAAATTCAACAAATCCTTCTCTTAATTGGATTTTCTCAGGCATCAAGGTTCATCTCCGCTTCTGTTTTTCTCAAATAATTTGGAACCAATGTATGCGGATTAACTGCTTTTTCAATCTTGGCGACTTTTGATAAAGCGACCGCTTTGATATGCGCATATCTTTCTTCACCAATAACCGTTGCTTGAGGATAATGGTGTAAAATTTGCGCTTCATGATTGTTAGCACCGTCACCAACAAATAACATCACCTTCGCTTCAACCAATCGCTCAAACAACATGTCTAACGAATAGTGAGCTTCTGCTAGGACAATGCCGCCCTTTTTTTGATAAGCACCTGCAAAAACGGTCCCACGCCGTGCATCTATCATGGGAACCACAATACCCTCGCGCGCATCAGTGGCATGTGCCATCACTTCCAAACTCGACACACCGACAACAGGAAGATGCAACGCATATGCCAAACTCTTTGCAGCAGTCACACCGACACGAATCCCTGTATAAGAACCCGGTCCTATCGCAACTAAGATTGCTTTCAAATCAGTAGGCTTCACCTGATGTTCATTCATCAGCGCTTCAATGCTAGACATCAAAATCTCAGATTGATTGTTCTTCGTCATTTTTTCTACACTTGCTAACACGTCATTCCCATGCATCAGCGCAATGGATAATAAACGGGTACTTGTGTCAATCGCTAAAGTTAACATTGAGAAGTCCTCCTCCCTGGTCCACCACCGTAATCTCACGACACGCACCATCAAGACGGTTGATCTTAACATCCACCCGCTCATTTGGTAAATCAGCTGCAATCATAGAAGCCCATTCAATCACACAGACACCATCCCGTTCAAAATACTCAACAATAAATTCCGTATCAGAATCTCCATCTAACCGATAAACATCCATATGAAACAAAGGTAACCAACCTTCATACTCTTTTACAATGGCAAAAGTAGGACTGTCAATCACATCTTCAACCCCAAGCCCCAATGCCAACCCTTTCGTAAAAGTTGTCTTACCTGCTGCAAGGTCGCCTTCCAACGTTAAAATAGATCCAGCTGCAAGACCTGAACCTATCTTTCTTCCTATTTCCATCGTTTCTTCCGGTGAATGCGTGATGACTTTACATCTCATAAATGGAAACAACCTCCTCGCTTGATCAACTCATGATAACAGATGATTGATCAAAATTGAACTATTTTTCTAAACTAAATGAAACATCCGTACGACAGCAGCTACCTGATTTTCGTATTCATCGTACATAAAACAAGCGTTGAACCATTATGCAAGAGTGCTGAAGTCGCAGGTTGAATAACACCAATGGCACCAAGCAGAATAAGTCCTGTGTTAAAGCCAATAATCGTTGTGTAGTTACGGTTAATTTGCTTCACCAAGCGTTGCGAAAGCTCTTTTAGTTCAATCAAGCCCGTTAAATCATCTTTCATCAACGTAATATCAGCCACTTCTTTTGCAATATCTGAACCTGCTTTCATCGCAACAGAAACATCAGCACTAGAAAGAGCCGGTGAATCATTAATGCCATCTCCTACCATGATCACCGTGTACCCAGAAGCTTGAAGTTCTTTGATCAAATCTGCTTTAGCCTCAGGCAAGACATTGGCCCAATAATCCTCAATCCCAAGCGTTTCAGCCACACTGGCTGCCACTGGTTCACTGTCACCCGTTATCATCACAACACGTTTAATCCCGAGCGTTTTCAACTTCTCAATAACCCCTGCTGCTTCTGTTCGAAGGGTATCTTTAATACAAATCATCCCTTCAAGCTGATCTCCTAATGCCAAATAAATAGACGTATAACCTACTTTGTGAGCATCAATCAGCACTTGTTGATCCGCAGTTGGCACAACCCCTTCATCTTCCACAATAAAATGCCAACTTCCAATGCACACTTTTTGATCATACAAAGTTGAAGCAATCCCATGTGCCACAATATACTCCGGCTTATCATGCTCTTCACGGTGGCTAATCCCTTCCTCTTCCGCAGCAGCAACAACGGCTTTAGCCACACTGTGCGGAAAATGTTCTTCTAAACAAGCCGAAATTTTAAGCACTTCTTCCCGACTCAACACACCAAGCGGAATGACTTTTTCAACTTTCGGCTTCGATTCAGTCAATGTGCCCGTTTTGTCAAAGACAATGGTATCTGCCAAAGCAACGCCTTCTAAAAACTTCCCACCTTTAACCAGCATACTTTTTTGAGCCGCTTCATTCATGGCTGAAATAATCGCAATCGGTGTCGTTAACTTAAACGCACAAGAAAAATCAACCATCAAAACAGAAACTGCCCGTTTCAAATTGCGAGTAAACAGCCACGTGACACCAACCAATAAAAAACTAAGCGGCACAACCGTTTGTGCCAGTCGTTCTGCTTTCGTTTGCATTTGCGCTTTCAAACTTTCATTCGTTTCTATTCGAGTGATAATGTGGTGAATCCGTGTCTCATCATAGCGGGCTGTCACGCAAATATCAAGACTTCCTTCTTCAATGACCGTGCCTGCATAAACACGATTACCTGATCGGCGTAACAAACTGTGACTTTCTCCCGTCATGGCAGATTCATTAACCAACGCTTCGCCTCCGATAACATGACCATCCAATGGAATCGTGCTACCTGAGGCAACCCGAATCACATCATTAATGTCTATTTGGCTTGTAGGCGTTTCTGTTAAAAGATCTCCAGCGACTTGCCACACTTGATCAATGTTAAGTTTGAGACTTTGACTTAACGACTGCTTCGCCTTTTTAAAAGTATAGTCTTCTAGGTGTCCCGAAAGTTCTAACAATGTCATGGTCGTGCTCGCTGTATCCGCATCTTTGGTGACCAGGCAAACCAAGAGGGCACTTGCATCTAACACAGAGACATTAAGTGCACCACTCAAAAGAGACATCACGCCTTGTTTTAAATACGGAATGGCTTTAATAAGCGTCAAACCTTTTCGAATCGGGATGGGTAGCAACAACCGCTTTGCTAAATAAACCAGGCCCAGCTTCACGAGGATCCCTCTAAAACGTTGATCCATCTCACGTGAGACAGTCACATCGGTTGGCTTCGCTTCAGCAATCACTTGTGGGTTTAAGTCATTCAGAAAGCTTAAAACAGTCGATCGCGCATGTGGTTCATAATGAATGAGAATGCCACCTGTTATGGGATTGGTTTCTATTTCCCATACGTCAGAAAAAGGCTTGGCAAGTTGTTCAATGCCATAGCCTTGTTCTTTTGTAAAAGCATGCTTTCCCATGCGGACACGTAGTCGACCGGGTTGGTCATAAATGATTTTATACATCATCATTTTCCTCTGACTGCTTTTTTTCTTCAACCGATTTAACAGCATCCGCGTAAATGTCTTGTGCATCTTCTTTGAAACGTTCAAGCGTTTCTTGCACATCTTCTCGGAACTTAACCCCTTTTGCTACCATTTTAACTGCCATGTTACGTGTTTTTTCACTTTGCAACACTTGTTTACCAACCGTTGCCGTAACAGCACCGCCTATAAACATCAAGGCTTTTTTACTCGCCAATAACTTTAACACCACGATCGCCTCCCGTTTTCATTTTTTAATTAGGCTATCACCTTTTCAAACAATTATACTACGAATCATGGTATAAATCAATATTAAAAGTCAAATTGAACTTCAGACTTTTCAGAAAAATCTGTGCTAAACTGTTATCAAAAAGCAATCGACTCGCTTTCACATATCGATATGATGGGCTCTGATCAAGCCAACCTCACGATTGAATAGATAGCATCAAGATTCAAGTGAACTTTTCAAACCAGTCCCGTAGATCGAAAAAAATTGAAGGAAAGAAACTTGAATCGAAAAATAAGTCTAGATGACACAAGCGTAATGCGCTTACGACAAGTCGTTTTATCGACTGTTAGACATGAAACAGGAATTGATCGTTTATATGCCATCAACGATCTACTTTATAAATTAGATCAACCTTTGCTAGAAGTAAGAATAAGTGAGAAATAAAAATTTGTAAAATGTAAAATTGTATGCGACCTTTTTAAGCAAGTCATGTGCTAAACTGTTAGCCAACACTGACAGGTGGAGATCAATTTCCCAGCGACTTACTTCCAAGGCTATTTAACTGAATGGAGTGAATCATTGGCATGCATCATATTTTCTGTACAGATAAAAAAGAATATGCTTAGACGGGAATTTGATTCGCCCTAACATGAAAAGGTAGAACAAGGCTTCTATGTTTTCATGTTAAGGTGACACTCGAGGATACCGGTTAATCAAGTATCAACTTAACAACAGAAAAAGCTTAAGCGTTTAAAGAATC
>WRKJ01000074.1 GCA_009778135.1 Defluviitaleaceae bacterium | reverse complement strand
ACAGTTGAAGAACGAGAGATGTTAGGCAGGCAACAGGCAAACTGGGGTACTGTCAGACTTTTAGGTGGTGGAATTGTTCTCATTGCCAGTGGTGGCAAGTCATTGATTTGGAAAATTCCAATGTGGCTATTTGGTGGCTATCAGGTCGTATCTGGAGCATCGGATGTGATAGAAGGTGGTCATAACATGTGGCTTGGTAGTCAAGCTGATGCGACGTCATATGCAGCTAATCCTGTTTTAGATACCGTGTTTAATGGCAATCGAGCATTGTATCAGAATGTGAATATGTTTGTGGGGATGACCAACTGGTTTATACTAAATACGGTTCATATGATACCTGATCGACCACAATCGGCAGTCGTACAACCTGATCATATTAGAATTTTGAGCAATGGTCAGACTTTACGATCACCAAGTAACTTTACTGGTTTCCGTGGGAATATCCAGCATGCGAATGTGCCGAAGATGATTAAGGTTAATGGGCAGTGGGTGAAGGTTAATAATTCGATATCACTAGATTCAACAAGAATTTATAATGCAAATGGGAATCCAGATATTAGAGCAACTAGACGCCCAGCATTTGATGATATGATGAATAATGGTATTGAGGTAAATGGTCAAAGATTTACATTAAACCGCCACGCTTATAATAGCTTATTTAAATCAGGTAGAAAAGATGTTATGCCAGCAGATATCACCGATGCATTAAGAACAATCCCTTTACCAGCAGAGCCAGGAAGTGTACAGTTTGTAAATCCAGTAACAGGTACTATAGTTTTTGTTAACCCAATAACAAATGAAATTGTCGGGATTTGGCCGGTACATTTTTTAAGATAACAGGAGGAAATTATGATTGAAGTTTTAGGATATTTAGAGAACGATATAAAGTACAAAATAGAATATATTAAGTCTATAAATGTCATTAATATATCAACAACCTTAATGAATGATAATTGTGTTCCCTACAGAATAGCCACAGCGGGTATTGTATGGTTAAATAATGACATGGTGATTGGTGAAATGGAATATATATGTCCAGTCATTTCAGAAAATAATCCTCAAGTGAAAAATGGTATTGACGAAGTACACGGAATGCCGCAATTGAAAATTAATTTTGAAGAGAAGTCAACAGAGTTGGTTGTTACTAAGGAAAAATTGACTTTAATTCTTGATAGACAAAAGTTGATAGAGAGAAAATGTGTATCTTCAAATGTTGTCTTTTATTTAAGTGGTAATGAAATAGTTGCTTTTGATTGCACAGGTTTTGAAATAATTGAATGAGAGGACATTATGATTAAATATCAATTACGTTTTTACTTTGAACACGGTGGAATTTGTATTTGGGGAATAAATAACGCTACCAAAGAACAATATGGTTATGCAATAGAGCATACAGTATTACCAATTTCACAAGCATTGAAAGACGAACTGAATGCTTTAGAAGAAGAGTATGCAAATTATCTTGATTGGGATGATCCACTAGGACCTTCTCCATGGTCAGAAAGTCAAAAGGTTCACTTTTTAGAAAAATCTAATTTAGCTTATGAGAAATTAAAATATGAGCTAAGTCTAGAATTTGAAGTAATAAATTACGTTTCTGATTGCATAGAAAGATAAATCTAAATGAAAACAATAAAATTATTTTTAGAATACAAATGTTTTCCAATATGGGAATATGATGAAAATAAAAATCTTATAAACAACGATTCTCCTGATAGATTAAGAGAGAATAAGGATATAGATGATAAACTTGTCGAAATTCAAGAAAAATATGATAATTTATTTGTTGATAATGGTGTTGAATTTAAATATATCGGTTTTGATACTGATGCAGAGAAACTAGAGTTTGAAAAAGAGATTGAAAATATATATTTAAAAATATCTCATTTTATAAGAAATAGTCATCATGTTGAAAACTGTATTGAATTAGATTAAATTATTCAAATTAAGTAGAAAAAATTCAGATATCTGTTGCCAGCAAGGGTAGGAGATAAATAAAGCGTATTTCTTCCTTAATAGAATCGAGGAATTATTTAGACCATTTGGAGGTGTGCAGTGATGTCACTAAAAGAAACATATAATCTATCATATGATCTGTCAGGATTTAATAGTGGATTAATAAATTGGTATAATCGATTGATTGATAAACAATATGAAATGTTGAATATTGAAGATGTAGCTAAGATGATTAGACAAGATGTTTTAAAAGAGGTTGCTATTAAAAGAGCTATTGATTTGTTTTTTGTTGATCCTTACGATGGTGAATATGAAGATGGAGGGCTTTTAAATTTATTAGTGTCTTTAGAATTTAACAAGATAGATGAATCAATACTTCAAAAACTTAACCACCAGTTGGAAGTTTTACAGACAGCTTATTTGGAATTTGAATGGGAAGAAGAAGAACTGAAAGAAAAATATAGAAAAAATATGGATGAAATGTTGAAAAAATAGCTAAAGCTATGAGGAGAATTAAATTATGTATACAGAGTTTGATAGTTATATTTCTGGAAATTTTTCTGATGATTATTGGTATGATGAAGGGTGTTTGTTTGCTGAAGAGATATTATTAAAATTTTCTAATGATGATTGGGAACAACTTAGAATCAACGTTTCAGGAAAATCGAGTGAGTGGAAATGTAAATTGGCTTATATCATTGAAGCAGATCAAGGTGTTGATGGTTTAAATATATTATTGAGCATGATTGATGAGAATCAAGAGCTTTTAATGCTAGTGATAGATTCGTTAAGGTCTTTTGATTCTGAAGAATATAAGAAAATTATTATGCAAAATAGTCAGGCTATCAGTAGGGCTCAAGGATTGACAACAAGTGAAAGTTTGCCAGTTAAACTAATCGCACAAGATTTTTTGAAAAAAATATCAGCTCTAATTATTCTTGTTGAACTTTTCGGGTGTCGAGGAGGAAATTATGATTGAAAATTTATAAAGTAAGCGAGAAAAAATATTGATGAAATGTATCAAAATAGGGTATAAATTTGTGACTTTGACATCGTTCTAAAAGTAGCAGCCGCAATAAATCGCAGCTGCTACTTTTTACTTAGTCGACAGTCTGAGAAACGACCTTTTATCGGTAGTTTCAATTAGTTCTCAAAAAATCCTGTTCGTTCACCACTTACGATTTCATCAATGCGTCTAAATTCGTAACCTTGTTGACGTAATTTTTCAATCAGGGTCGGTAATGCGATAACGGTTTCTGGCTTGGGATGGGTTAAGATGAGTCCGCCTGGAACAATGCGGTGCATGACTCTTTCAATGAGGATGTTGGCTGGTTCACCACGCCAATCGATGGAGTCGGCTGTCCATAAAATGGTGTACATGCCTTGGTCGTAAGCGGCTTGTACGGTCTCATCGGTAAAAGCACCACCTGGAGGTGCGAAGTAGAGGATGTCTTCACCAATGATGTTTGTTAAAATGTCATTGGTGCGAACAATTTCTGTTTGGAAGCCTTCGTACGACAGTGTTAACCAGTCAGCGGGGTGTGAATAAGAATGGTTGCCGACGAGATGTCCTCGGTTAAACACGTCTAAAACTAGGTCATGATGGTCATGAGCAAATTTTCCTTCAAAAAAGATAGAAGCGTGTATCTGATGTTCAGCTAAAATATCAAGCATTTGTGTCAGCTCTTTGGCGCCCCATGCGACATTGATCAGTAAACCGATGTAAGGTGACTGTTCATGTCCTCGGTAAATACGATGTTGGCGAAAGGCTTCACGATTTCCTTCGTAAGGGATCGCTTGTCCCACCATCAGTGATGCGTCAAACTGTCCATTTGATAACATATTTTGGTACGACAGTTCAAAGTCAAAGGTAATACCTTGTAAGCCGGGTACAAATTGCCAAACTGGATCATGTCTTGGCTCATGTGGTTTTGTCTCATGGGATTCCATATAAGCTTCAACTTGTGTCCGTATCTCAACGGTTGTGGCAACTGGTGTGTGTTCTCCCCCTGTTCTTCTGCCCACTTGCATGCCAATTAACATCATTATAAAACTTGCATAAACTAACACTTTTTTCATCCTCACAACCCCTTTGCTTTTAGGTTAGCATGGGAGAGTTGAGGTAGGTTTATTCATTCAACACGTAGCAATTCAGTTTTCTTTTGATCAAATTCGTCTTCAGTCATAATCCCATCATCAAGTAACGCTTTATATTTCCTAATTTCGACTGTTGGATCAAATCCGTGCGTTTTGGTTGAACGAATGGCATCTTCAGCATAGCTTTTAGCCCAATCTGAATTTTCTTTAACAGCTTGCGTTAAATGTTCAACCAATTGTGCGCCCTCTTTGATGCATTCGACGCTGTCTTTGACCCAAGCAATATATTTTTCGGCTTTCTCATTTTTAGCATGTGCTTTAACGATCGTGACAATGTCCTTTGTGAAAGCATTTCCTTTGTTGACCGCTTCAACAGTTGTCTCAGCATATTTCGCATGTGCTTTTGCCCATTTCGCATGCCATTGAGCGCGTTCAATGGTGCGCCCATCACTTTGTGCAGAATCCTTAACAATCTCGGCATATTGTTCAACATGATCGGCCCAATGTGTGGCATCTTTGGCATGGCGTTTTGTCTCGCTCACACATTGTTCAAGTTGCACACGAATGACTTCATCAAATTCATTTAAATAATCCGTCATCAACTTCTTCGTTTCTCTTGTTTGCTTATTTGCATATTTCAACATCGACATTCAGCCACCCCTTATCTCACTGGTTAATGTTATGAGCAACCACTGAAACTTATGTCATTTTTTTCTTAACCGCAGCATTTTTTTTGTTCTTTTTCTTTTTGTTGTGACCTTGTTTGCGATTCTGATTTTTGTGAGTGCTTTGCTTTTGATGATGCGCTTGATTGTTGTTATTATTTTGTTTGTGATGCGCGTTTTGTTTTTGATGGTCAGCTTGTTTTTTGTGATCGTGCGTGTTTAAGTCATCTGATGCGTTCATTTCTAATGTGTCATCAGGGTCGTCTAAGTTCTCTTTGGTCACGTCTTTGTTGTTATTGAGTAAATCATAAAGTGCTGGCACAACAAATAAGACCATCAGGTCTCCATAAATCAATCCACCAAGGGTAACCAAAGCCATCGGTTGCATCATTTCTGTTCCTTCTCCGACACCTAGTGCGACAAAGCTCATCGACACAATGGTTGTTAAAGCTGTCATTAAAACGGGGCGAAGTCGTTGACGTCCTGCTTCAACGAGTGCTTCTTTTTTTGAAGTACCATTCCAACGCAATTGGTTAACAAAATCAAGCAAGACAATCCCGTTATTAACAATAACACCTGCTAAAAGGATTAATCCGATCATGGCGACGATGGATAAAGGAACGCCTGAGATTAAGAGCGCAAGGAATCCACCAGTAAAGGCAAGTGGAATAGAGAACATGATGATAAACGGTGAAAGGAGTGATTGGAACTGGGCAACCATGATTAAATAAATAAAGAGTACGGCTAAGACGAGCATTAAAATCAAGTCATCAAAGGCCTCAGCCAGCGCTTGAGCTTCACCACCAATCACAACAGTCGTACCAGGGACTGCTTCAAAATCCGCTAAACGACTTGTTATGTCATCGTTGACTAAACCAACATTGAAGCCATCGGCGATATCGCCACTAATGGTGACGTAACGAATCCCGTTCATTCGGGAAATAGATGTGAATCCAACCCCTTCGTGAACGTCGGCAATGTCACTTAAAGTGACATCTCCTGTTGGGGTAACGAGTTGAAGGCTTTCTAAATCAACGCTGCTAGGCAAAGTAAAATCACCGTCTTTAATGATGATGTCGTAGTTTCGACCTTCAAGATGTAAACTCAAGGTATGTTCAGGTGCTGTCAATGCTTCATTGACAGCCATAAAAATTTGGGCGACGGTTAAGCCGTAAGACATGGCAGCATCATGATCAACCGTGACACGCAATTCCTGTGCAGCTTCGATTTCCAAGTCTGTCACATTGATGGCACCCTCGACAGAACGAACAATTTCAGCAAGGGCAAGGGCTGTCTCTCTCATGTCATCTAGGTCGTCTCCTTCAACCCTGAAAGAAATAGGATCCCCCATCATCATACCCATCCCTGGCTCATCAGCACTGGCACTCACGTCAAGACCCAGGTCATCGCCAATGTTGTGAATGTGGGAAATGATGGCGTCATTGGTTGCTAAACGCCCGTCTTCTAGTAACACATACATGGTAATATTCGTACCACCACCAGTGCGCGTACGCGCGATACCCATCATGTCCAGCATCATGTTTCCGCCAATTGAGACACCGACTGTTTCGACATCTTGTAAAGCAAGCACACGATCGGCAAGGGCTTCTGCATGACGAACAACGTCGTCAAATTCTGTGTTCGTCGGCATTTCAGCTGTGACAGTTAGTTGTGATGAATCTGAAGCAGGAAAGAGTTCCATACCTTGACGGTTGATGAGCCAAAGGCTCAAAGCAAAAGCGACTGTGGATAAAGCTAAGACTAACCATTTAAAACGAAGGGCAAGTCGTAACACTTTTTCGTAACCATCCGTCAACTTACTAAACCATTTTCCTTCTTGCTCTGCTTTGATGTTTTTAAGCAGGAGGCTTGAAGCCGATGGGATGACCGTTAATGCAATAAGAAGACTGGCTAGGAGCGAGTATGCGATGGTTAACGCCAAATCTTGGAACAATTGACGTGTGAGTCCACCTGTAAAGACAACAGGAAAGAAGACAGCAATGGTCGTTAAGGTTGACGCAAAAATAGAGCCTGAAACTTGTTTGGCACCGGCAATTGCAGCACGTGCAGGACTTAATTCAGTGGTACTTCTCACCCGATAAATGTTTTCAATTACCACAATGGAGTTGTCGACCAGCATCCCGACCGCTAAAGCCAAGCCACCCATTGACATCATATTTAAACTAATGCCTGTAAAATACATGAGTGTAAATGCGAGCATTAAACTAACAGGAATCGAAACGGCAACCATAAAAGTAGGACGAATGTCTTTTAAAAATAAGAAGAGAATGACAATGGCTAACAGTCCACCAGAAATAAGATTGCTAAGCATGGAGTCGATAACTTCACCGATGATTTCTCCTTGATCCATTAACACGACAAAATCTAAACCTGCGTGCTCATCCGTTAATTCATCCATGCGATCATGGAGCGCCGCTGACACGTCTGATACTGAAGCACGACTCTGTCTTTGAATCGTCAACATAATACTTGGATTTCCATTGACACGACTAAAAGAAAGGGCACTGTCGTCTGTTAGAAAAACATCTGCCACATCAGTCAAACGAATAGGATCCGAACCGATCAGACCCATGAGTTCAGGATTAAAAACGACCAAATTTTTTATGTCATTTAAATGTTGAAAGGTGTCTCCAACGCGAACCATGTATTCAATCCCATCTTCGATGGTCATACCTGCTGGCATCGAAAAGTTTTGTGCAGATAGGAGACCTGTAATCGCCTCTATAGACACGATTTCGGCAGGAAGACCTATTTGCTCATCAGTTGCGACATTTGATGCTTCAACAGCTGGGAACTCTAATTGTACTTGAGCGATGGCTTGTTCTTGTGAAAGTCCTTCTGCCATTAACGCTAATATTCTATTTTCTGAAAAAGATGCCATTTCTTCCATCAGTTCTGTTAACGCTTGATTTAAATCAGCATTGACGTTTTCGACATGTTCTGCTCTCAGAATGACATGAATTTGATTTTGAACGGTGCCATTTAAATTAACTGTTGCGACACCTGGCACTGTTTCAAGCGCAGGGACAAACTCATTCATGGCCAACTCAGATAAGGCATCAATGCTAAGACCTTCCATAGAGAGGGCTGCTGACATCACAGGCATCATGTCTGGATTGAGACGAAGTGTCATGGGCCTTTCTACCCCTTCTGGTAAGTTGACCCGATCTAAAGCTTCTCGTATTTCAAGGGATGCTGCGTCCATGTTGATGCTGTCAATGAATTGTAAAATCACAATAGAAACATGCTCATTGGACATCGATGAAACGGTATTTATGCCGCTTAGTGTACGCATAACACCTTCTATCGGAATGGTTATATCCCGTTCAATCTGTTCCGGTGTTGCGCCGATTTGAGTGGTTACGACGACGGAGACTGGTAATTCCATGTCTGGCAGTAGATCGGTCGTTGTACCCATAAATGACACAACACCTAAAACAATAATCAAAATGACGCCTACTAATACGGTAAAAGGTTTTTTAACGCTTAACTTTTCTAACATTGTTGCTATTCCTTCTTTCTTTACAATGGCTTATGATACCATCATACTGGATCGTCTTAAACTGTCTTTTAATTTTTTTACCGTTTTAGACCTCACGAATCTCTTCAAACAGTGCAATGGCAGCAGGGATAGCTTGCTCATCACTGGTCGGTAAGTCGAAGATGATTTGAAATTTGCCATCTTGGAATTTCACACGGATAAACTTTCCAATCTCAGCGGCTTTGCCATAAAGCACTTTGACGTCAATGTTGCGACTTGATTCAGACGTCAATGTAAATTCAAGCGTGGTTTTGGTGATACGAGAGCTTTCGACAACAGCTGCAATCAGGCTTTTCAGATACATTAAATCGACCAAGTTCTCCACACCTTCTGGCAAGTTTCCAAAGCGATCTTTGAACTCCAGCTTCAGTTCTTCATAGTCTTGGTGATGCTGCAAAGCTTTCATCTTTTTATACATCTCAATCTTCAATGAAGCATCTTCGATATAGCTATCTGGAATATAACGGTCAATGCCAATCCCAATATCGAGCTCTCGGGCTGATTCGGCTAACATTGCGCTGGTCAAATCGTCAACATTGGCTAAAGCGGCTTCTAAATCTTCTTCATTTTCTGCAACTTTGATGGCTTCGGCTAACATTTTGGTATACAAATCTAATCCGACGGTATCAAGGAAACCATTTTGTCTCGTCCCGAGCATATCACCGGCACCTCGTATGGCCAAGTCTCGCATGGCAATTTTAAAGCCTGATCCCAAAGCGGTAAATTCTCGGATGGTTTGTAATCTTTTTTCAGCGTTTTCTGTCAATACGTAGTTTTGTGGGTATAAGAAATAAGCATAAGCGATTCGATCACTACGTCCGACACGACCTCTGAGCTGATACATTTGCGACAATCCCAATCGGTAAGCATCGCCTACGATTAATGTGTTGGCATTTGGAATGTCAATCCCTGTTTCAATAATGGTGGTGCAAACCAAAATGTCGAATCGACGTTCTTCAAAATCTTGCATGGTGTCTTCTAAAACTTCTCGCGTCATCTTTCCATGGGCATAACCAATTCGAGCATCAGGAACCAACTTTTGAATTTTCTTCACATGCGCAGCAAGACTGGTGACACGGTTATGCAAATAAAACACTTGGCCGCCCCGTGCTAACTCTCGTTCCATGGCATCACGAATCACACTGTCATGGGTCTCTAAGACGTAAGTTTGAACGGGATAACGATTCACAGGTGGCGTTTCGATTAAAGACAAACTGCGAATCCCAACCATGGACATTTGTAACGTTCTTGGAATGGGTGTTGCTGTTAATGTCAACACATCGACATCTGTCTTCATCTGTTTGATGGTCTCTTTATGCTCAACCCCAAATCGCTGTTCTTCATCTACGATTAAAAGGCCTAAATCTTTAAAGATCAAGCTTTTAGAAAAAACACGATGGGTGCCAATCAAAATGTCGACACGGCCAAGGGCAATCTCTTTTTGAATGATTTCTAAATCGCGGTCACTTACATGACGCGTCAATTGTCTCATTTCAACAGGGTGATTCAAAAAGCGCTTCTTGAAGTTTTCATACTGTTGCCGGGCTAAAATGGTCGTTGGTGCCACATAAATCACTTGCTTGTGATCAGCCACTGCTTTCATGGCTGCACGCATGGCAACTTCAGTTTTTCCGTAGCCGACATCTCCAATGAGTAACCGATCCATCGGATGAGGCTTTTCCATATCTGCTTTAATTTCAGCAGTCGTCTTTAATTGATCAGCAGTCTCGACAAACTCACAGCTGTCTTCAAATTCACGTTGTATCGCACTGTCTTTAGAAAATGCAAAGCCTGGTAAATACTTCCGTTTGGCATAAACGGTAATCAACTCTTTGGCAATGTCTTTTACCATTTTACTAGCAGAAGCTTTCGCTTGTTCCCAATCTTTTCCACCTAAACGAGAAAGCTTAGGGACAGCACCTTCAGAACCCACATATTTTTGCACCAAGTCAATCTTATCAATCGGCACATAAACCCGGTCGCCCCGTTTGTACTCTAACGTTAAAACATCTCGTTTAACGCCTAGCATATCGATGGTTTCCACACCGACATAACGCCCAATGCCATGCTGCAAATGCACCACAAAATCTCCCAGTTGTAACTCGGTATAATCCTTGACTTGCTGTCCATCACGAACGCGACCTTTATATGTCGACTTTCTTTTCCTAGCGCCAGCTTTAATTTCGGTCTCTGTGTATACCACGAATTGCGCATCAATCAGCTCAAAACCTGCTTCAAAAGACCCATTCATAACATTGACAGCACCCGCTTTAAAACCATCTTTTTTTGGATCAACCGCTAAAACCAAGACGCCACTTTGGGTGAATCGATTCATCAAATTGTTACGTAAATCCGCACTTTCACTAACGATGACCACTGTTTGATGAAGGGTGACTAAGTGCGCACATTGCGCGGTGAATAACTCAAGATTTCCATGGTATTCTTCGACGCCTTTTGACATAAAATTTAAAAGATTTGAAAATTGAATCGTTTCCAAACGGTGGGTTTGTTCACTTAAAAAAAGTTGGGTAGGTGCTAAATGAAAGCTAAAAAGAGCTTGCATGTTAAAACCAGCAAGCCTTTCGCCACGTATCGTCGTTGATTGTTGCCAAATTTGGAACTCTTCATCAGTGGCTTTTGCATGAAGGGCAATTTTGTCAGCGTCGATCCAGATCACAAGCGGGTTTTTTAAATAATCACAAATGGTAGCGGGTTGCTCATACATGACACTCAAATACTGATGCATTAAGTCTAAGTCTGAATAAGATTGAATGCGTGAAATATCTTTGTTAACCTCTGTTAAAAGGAGGTCTTTGCTTTCGCCAGTCAAAGATGATAACTGTTTATCTAGTAAAGGTTGAATCTTTTGTGCAAAAACCGATGCGTCGCTTTCTTCAAAATAAAACTCATAAAGCAACGTAATTTCAGCATGATCGACTTTTTGGATCGAACGTTGAGATTGAATGTCGAAGGATCGGATTGTTTCGACTTCATCATCAAAAAATTCGATTCTCAGTGGATGTTCGACTTCTTTTGGGAAAATATCAATGATGCCACCTCGAATAGAAAACTCTCCAACAGTCACAACGGTTGAGACACGTTGATAGCCTAACCGAATGACTTTTTGCACGAGATCGGCAGGTTCGTAAATCGTACCAACTTTTAGCATGACCTCAGCATCGGCTAATTGCTCGATTGGGGTTAAATAGCGACGAACGGCCCCTACATTCGCAATGACGATTTGATTCGGGTTTTTTGTTAATGACTTCAACGTTTGCAAGCGTTCGAAGCGTAATTCGCTACTGGCTGATAAGACATGGGCTGTCATTAATTCATCTAATAAAAAAGGGTTCACATCAACAGTGTCTTCTATCTCTACCAGACTGTCATACAGCTTTCGACCGTCATGTTCGTTGCGTACCACAATTAATAAAGGCTGATCATGCGTCATCGCAAGGACTGAAATGAGCTGTCCTTGGAAAGTAGGCGTGACCCCAGATAATAGCACATGACCCGTTTTTAAGGATTGATGAAGTGCACGAAATTCATTCGAATGTGTAATAAAATCTTTCACTAATTTCATTTATTTTCCCTCGTTTTCTAAATCAAACACCAGAAAAGACGACATTTTCATGAGATGTCGCCTAAACTTTCCCCATTAAGTATACCATAGATAGCGTTAAATTTCATTAGTTGGTCGTTAAAAATTAACAGCGTCTTCCCATCTGATCAAATAGGGATGGCAAATTTAAACAGTATCAGGTCAACTTTTAGGGGTTACGACATTTTTCATGTTATTAAGTAGGTTCTAAGAACGAATCATAACGAAAAGGGAGCGTGAAGCACTACTTTCCCCGTATTAAATTGAAGTTTGTCGAACGAATTCCTTGACTTTTTTTTGTAGAAAAAATAATCGCTTCTTTTTTAGTTGATTTGTGGAAAACTTAAATTAACTGTGGAAATAACAGCAATCTTGATAGGGGATGGAGAATTTGGGTATTATTTTAACAAACGATGTTCTCAACCTATTTCGAATACAACAGTACTTATAAAGTGTTACACGATTTTGAAGCATCAAAAAGTGATTCAACACCGCTTTGTTTGAAGTACTCGATAGATTGTGGAAAAATATTTTAGTTTTCCACAAGAACTGTTGACAAGTCATTTTTACTTTAAAGTTGTCTCAAGAACTCACGAGGAAAGAGCGCTAAGTCGTTATTGACAAAATTGAGATTTGTGACATAATGGTGTGCAAAGGGTTCGTACAGGTGTCCCAATGATTAAACGTTTAAGCATCAAGTGGGATCTTTTTACATGAATTTCCTGTCTCTAGCAGGCTGAGCTTGATGAGACACTGGGTTACTTCAGATAAATGCGACCAAAGTGGAGAAACATTATTTTTCGAGTGCCTTTAAGTGAGATTTGAAAATGATTCTCTTGAAATTTAGCCAATTTTATCAATAAGATCAATGCTTTTAAGCTTCGTATAAAACATTCTACTCTATTTAAAAACAAAAGATAACGCTTTTTTGTCGATCAAACATGTCTTTCGGTATAAAAATCTACTCAAAAAACGGGCTAAATGACCGTTTTTGGGCAGCTTTGCGATGCCAAAAAGGCCCAAATGGTCATTTGGCTATATGAAACGGTACTTTCACCGTATCACGAAAAAAAAATGAAATTTTGTGATATACTAATACATGTGATTGGGACAGTTGAATAAGTACTTAGGTTGACCCTCTATTCGGGAAACCTCATCGTACTTTTCTAATCATGACTTGTGATGACATGTTATAAAGATGTTATGAGATTGGGGAATAAAATAATGTTTTAAGTTTGATTCTGGGGAGAATCTACAGACATCAATGATTAAGCAATCAAATTTGAATTATTTGATAATGGGGGATTCATGAATCATTTTACTAAAGTGCAGTTACTAATTTTGGGGAAATAAACAGCAAGTAAGATAATGATAAGTAATTCAAAACGGGAGATACTTAATATGAAGCGTATCATTGATGTTGACTGTCAATAAGCAAGTAATGATTTAAAATGTCCCAAATTCTATGACAGATAGGGATAGCAACCTTAATCGGGGGATTAAAGTTGCTATCATAGGGGATCATGATGAGATGAGGGTTGACTCATGATAACATACACAAGGGGTGACTATCGGGGGATAGTTTGTGTTTGATCTGAAATAGAAGCAAATATCACAGTAATCAAAAAAAGGTACGTATCTTGATTCACTGAGATGCGTGCCTTTTTTGTCTCATTACGAAGGGGTAATGTCTGAGACTTCAGCGATGTCTTTGGCTCACCCTTTTTTCTCGACTTTCTTGCGATTTGTGACACACTTCAGAGGTTAATTTCTTTTTCTAATTAAAAAAAATATCCCTATGTGGAGATTTAAGCAGAGCGCTGGGTAAAAAAAGTGATGCATTTAGAAACTTTTTTAATGAGATTACTTTTAATGTGATCCACAATGTGATATACTGAGAAAGTGTTATCTAGTAGCATTAATGGTGCATGTTTTGAATGCACCAAATAGCGGTTCAAAAAAAGATAAAAAGTCGAGCAAAGTTATGTTGATGATAGACATTACTTGACTCGACTTTCTCACTATCAAAACAAACTGACATTGTGGAGGTGTCGAACCGTGACGAAATCATGGATAATGGCTTTTGCGCTTATGGTGTTATTTGGTTCGAGTATCAAAAAAGAAATGGCTTTAAAACGTAGTAAAGCACATTTGATCAAGGTGAATGATGAGCTGATGTCGGCTAGGGATGCATTGTTGTGTTTAAAAGAAGAGATTGTTGAAAAAGAAGCAGCAATTAAAATGCTAGATGGGGGTATGACAAAGATGGAAAATTTACAGCAACGCCTAAGAGACTTTAAACACGGACAACATAATTTGCTGATTGCTTTAGCGGGGAGTATGGAAGGAAGTAGCAAAGCAGTGATGGATGACATGTTAGAACAGTACAGCATGAGAGTCAATGATGTCTCAAAAGATGTGTTTAAATTTGCGGAAATGAGTCAATTAAAATCAGCTGAGTTGTGGCCGATTCGCAAACTGTTACTTGCAAAAATAGCTCGTGCTGAAAAAGAAGGGGTTTCGTTTACTTTAGAAGCACCAGAAGACATTCATCAACTTGGCATGCCCATTTTAGATTTTGTTGATATTTTAGGTGTATGGTTAGACAATGCCATTGAAGAAGCAGCTTTTGCTGAGGAAAAATGGGTACATACCAGTTTTCTTTTAAATGAAAAACGTGACGGAAAATGCGCATTAGAAGTTCGGGTTTCAAACGGCTGTCGTCAAGATGCTTTAAGTCCTGAAGAAGCTCGTAAGCGTGGCGTAAGTACCAAAGGTGAAAATCGTGGTTTTGGTTTAGCGATTGTCAATGAACGAATGGAAAAGAATGAACATGTTTATGTTAACACGGAGATATTAGGAACGAAGTACTTACAACTGTTAGAAATAGAATGGGATACAGATGTCGTATGAAAAAGCGAAAGGAGTACTGATTGATGTTAAATGTAATCATTTGTGATGATAGCCAAGAAGTGGTGGACTATGTAACAAAAGTTGTGGAGAATTATCTTTTTATCGAAGAAATATCTAATGTAAAAATCGAACTGGCAACAACAGATCAATATGAAGTTTTAAACTTATTCGTGAAAAAAGAAATACTGAGAAGTGGCACAGAAAAATGGACGAGCAGGCAACTCAAACAAAGACTCCTTTTCTTAGACATTAATTTTGGAAGTGATTTACCCCATTTTGATGGGATTAAATTGGCGCAAGAAATTCGAAAGCACGACATTACGTCGAGTATTGTCTTTATTACAAATAATGGCTTAGAACAGCGGGATATCATTACTTATAAAATAGAACCACTTGGCTATATACACAAAGTACATGCTGCAGATAAAATGCAAGCCACCATCATTGATCTGATAGAAACAGCACGAGAAAGACTATACATGTCAACGATTAATAGAAGAATGATTAGATTTCAAACTGAAAGAGGCGAGAAATATGTTAATTTATCTGATGTGTGTTATGTCCAAGGAAATGACCGAAAAGATCGGAATAAGCTGCAAGATCAGGATGAAGGAAGCAAACATGTTGGGTTGTCTGTTTTACATACGTTGACGGAATGTGAGCCGTTAACGAAAGCGTTAAAAGTGTACGACGAAGATATTCCTTATTTAATCAGACTGGGGCGTTCTTATTTGGTTAATCCATTAAATGTTCGGGCAGTGAGAGCTTCTGCTAAAAAGGCGAAATTAATCATGAATAACGGAAGTGAACTCAGTGTACAACGGAAGTCTTTTGATACGTATAAAATAGCTGTAGAAGCGTTGTACGAGTCCGGCTTAATCTAGGCAGTAATTTAGCACTTTCCGAACAACTGCTTCTGACGGAAAAGAGTATCAAAATTTGACAAAAGGCGGTGACCAGTGATGAGCAAAGAAGTGCAAGTAAGAAATACAACAGCTAATTTTTTAATATTTGTGAAAGAGAATAATGCTGAAAATATTGATGTGCGAATTGAAGACAAAGATGTTTGGTTGACCGTTAATGCTTTGTGTAGATTATATGGCAAGTCTAAAAGCACCATAACTGAGCATATTAGGACGATTTTTACAACGAAAGAGCAAGATGAAAATTCAGTTGTTCGGAATTTCCGAACAACTGCTTCTGACGGAAAAGAGTATAATATCAATCATTATAATCTCGCAATGATTATTGCGATTGGCTATCGTGTTAATTCAGAAGAAGCGATTAGCTTTAGAAAATGGGCAACCGAAATCCTTAAAACATTCACCGTTCAAGGATATGTTCTCGATAAGGATAGACTGGAGAATGGAAAAATCTTCGATGAAGAATATTTTGACCACCTACTTGAAGAAATTCAAGAAATTAGAGCTAGTGAGCGAAAGTTCTATCAGAAAATAACAGATATTTATGCGACTGCATCTGATTACGATTCTAAAAGTTATACAACAAGAACATTTTTTCAAACGGTACAAAACAAACTCCACTTTGCTGTTCATGGAAATACAGCTCCTGAACTTATTTTAAAAAGAGCCAACCATGAAAAAGAAAATATGGGGTTAACCAGTTGGAAAAATGCGCCTGATGGGAAAATTTTAAAGCGTGATGTTTCTGTTGCTAAAAATTATTTGTCACAGCTCGAATTAAAAGATTTAAATGAAATTGTAAGTATGTATCTTGATTATGCATCACGTCAAGCGAGAAGAAGAATCCCTGTTACGATGGCTGACTGGTCTAGCAAACTCGACACCTTTTTACAACTGAATGATGAGCAGATTTTAACGGATAAAGGCCGAGTTAAAAAAGAAATCGCTAAAGCTTTTGCTGAAAGTGAATATGAGAAATATCGTGTGATCCAAGATAGCAAGTATGTGTCTGACTTTGACAAATTATTATTAGAAAGTGATTGATGAGTTATGTAAATAAAAATATAACAAAGGAATGATAAAAATGGACGATACGTTATATTTTGAAGTGTTAGACAAAATTAAAAAAGAACTTAGAGATGCACAAAGCAAAGCACTAATCAGCTCAAATGAACAGATGATGAAAGCTTATTTTCGTATTGGTAAAAAATTAATTGAAAATGATACATGGGGAACGAACTTTATTAAAACATTAGCAACAGATTTAAAGTTAAGTTTTCCAGGTGTTAAAGGATTTTCAGCTACTAATTTACGATATATGAAGAAGTTTGCTAATGCTTACACTGAAAATGAATTTTTACAACAGGCTGTTGTAAAATTATCTTGGCTCTCAAATTTAATGCTTTTAGACAAGCTTAAAACAAATGAAGAGCGATTTTGGTATGCTAACAAACGTTCTTGCATTTGAATATTCGGGCTAAATGTTGTATAATGAAATGTCCATGTTCAAAAGTTTTTAAAGCTCACACACTGGAAAAATTGCCGTTATAATGCTATACTATTAGCATTGAGGTGATTTTTTTGAATGTAGCCATTTTAGCAATTGGAAACGAAGTGTTATGTGGAAAGATTGTAGATACAAATGGGGCGGTTATTTCCCGAGAAATAGAAGGGATTGGCGCACAAGTCGTGCATCGTGAAGTGGTTTCAGATCAAGTTGAAGCGATTGTGTCTGGACTCCGTCACGCTTATGAATATGCAGATTTTGTGATTACCATTGGTGGCTTAGGTCCGACTTTGGACGATTTAACGAGAGAAGGCGTGGCACAATTTTTTAATGAAGCGTTGGTTTATGATCCGAAAATTTATGAAGGGATCACAGGATATTTTGCTCACACAGGTCGTGAAACACCTGAAAATAATAAACGACAAGCTTATCAATTCCCGACAAGTTTTGTTTTAGAAAATCCCAATGGGACGGCACCGGGACTTAGGCTAGATAAAGGTGGCAAAACAGTCTTTTTATTACCTGGACCACCGAATGAACTGTTACCGATGTTTGAAAAAGAGGTGCTCCCTGTTATTAAAGAAAGGCTTGAAGTGCCGATGGTCACGCGCAGTTATAAGCTGTGTGGGATTGGGGAGTCACTTGCAGAGGAAAAGATTCTCCATTTGTATGAAACGTACCCCATGTTAAACATTGCACCTTATTGTTCCATTTCTTTTGTCGACTATGTGGTGACGGCAAAGCAATCAGATGCTCGGATGTTAGATGTTTTCGAAGCAGCGTTTTTAGACGTTTTAGGTGAGTACTGGGTAGGTGCTGCAAGAGATGAATTGAATGTTACAGTTGTGGAAAAATTAAAAGAATTGAACATGACCATTGCGGTAGCCGAAAGTTGCACAGGCGGCATGCTTGCCAGTTCGCTCATTGAAGTAGCAGGTGTTTCTGAGGTGTTTTTAGAAGGGTTCATTACTTATAGCAATGAAGCGAAAATGGCAAGGCTTGGTGTTAAACATGATACTTTGATGCGTGATGGCGCAGTGTCTGAAGCATGTGCGAAAGAAATGGCGGTTCAGTTACAACGCTTGACGGATGCTCATGTGACGGTTTCAATTACAGGCATTGCAGGTCCTGGTGGAAAAACGAAAGAGAAGCCAGTGGGGACGGTGTATATTGGTATTGCAATAGGTGCCCAGGTGCAAGTCTATGCGTGTCGCTTTAGTGGTAGCAGAGATAGAATAAGGACGCGATCTAAAGATCACGCTTTGCATTTGCTGTACAAGCTATTGAATAAAGTGACTGACATATGATAAAATGGTATAAGAGGCCAAGTTAGGAGATTGTTGAATGAAGAAGTTATGCATGCTGTTGGTTCTGTTGTTTTTAATTGCGTGTCAGACGGTTGAAGTAGAAAGGGTCGATACGTTTATTGTGGGTGCTTCTACCATCAGATGCATCGGAGACGCACATGAAATGATTACCATTGAAGGGTACGATGAACGTATTTTAAGCTGGACGGTGAGCATGACATCCTCCCGTGCTGAATTTGACCAAGCTTTTTTACAAGATGTGGCAGTCAGTGATGAAGAAATCATGCAGTTATTTTCACCTGAGGATCAACCCGATATAGCAGGTGTCAACTTTGAAATAGCAGTGTTAAACGCTGATTATGTTGTGATCGAACTAATTTATGATTACACGGTGATTCCTGTTGAAGAACTTAATCGCATGTGGGATGTTGAAGATTTTGAAAATACGGTCACGTTATCATCAGTTGTTTCAAACTTGGCCGCTGATGAGATGGCGTGTCAACTGGTTGAGGTAGAAGCAGATGATGAACTTGATGAACCAGAACCTGAGCCTGAAGAAGAGACTGTTGTGACTGAACCCGAAGTCGTTGCTCCTACACGGGGTATCATTAATGATGAGATGGTTTTATTCGTCCACCATCCCGACCGGATAGACGCATACAACGCGATTTTACTTTTGCATACTGGTGATGAAGTCACCTTGGTTGAGCTAGATTACAATGCGTATTGGAGTCAGATTGAATTTGTAACAGATTTGATCACTGGATTTCCTTATACATTCACCGGGTTCGTTTTAAGAGCAGCCATCGACGTTCAGTAATGTTTTTTTCTAAACAGTGTCGAGATGCATGTTGTGACACTGGTTGTTGCTTTGTTAAGGAGGTTTTTGAATGAAGAAGTTAGGAATGCTGTTCATGTCATTATTTTTAGTCGCATGTAGTCGCATTGAAGGTGAATCCATTGTGAGCTGTGTTGATGATGCAACCACTGTGATGAGAATCGAAGGTTATGATGATGAAATTTTACGTTGGACGGTGAGTACGACATCTAGTCGTGATGAATTTGAACAAGAAGTTTTACAAGGTGTGCCTTTAAGTCAAATGGAAATCATTCATTTGTTTGCTCGATATAATCAAAGAAATAGTGACGGCATCCTTTTTCAAATTGCTGAATTAAACAATGCATATATTGTGATGGAAGTGGTTTATGATTACACCCTTATTCCCATTGAAACCCTTAACAGCATGTGGCATGTTGAAGATTTTGAAAATGACGTTACGTTATCAGCAGCCATTGCAGGTTTAGAAGAGCAAGGCTTGATTTGCCAAGTTGCCGAATTAAATGGCGAAGCCCATGCGGAAGGGTAGTTGTCAATTTTTCTTTACTTTCGAAGTCAACTACTGTACAATTAAAGAGTTTATATAGAGTTTAAAGAGAAGGTTTAAAATAGTTCTCGTAGTCGGATATGCGATTAAATTGAGAGGTAATGAGAGGAATTTGAAGATGAAGTTTGATATGAATAAAAAGATGATTTTAGGCTTGGCTGTCGTAGCGGTACTTTTAGTGTTAACAGGTTGTGGGGTTCAGGTAGATCCAGAACGTGCTTTAACAGCAGAAACAGCATCCGGTTTTTGGGAATCGTTTCTCGTTTTGCCTTTGATTCAAATGATTACATGGCTGTATAACTTACTTGGAAACTTGGGTGTCGCCATCATTGTTGCAACCATTTTGACAAAGGCTGCGGTCATGCCATTAATGCTTAAATCGATGAATAATACGGCTAAGATGCAGACGATCCAACCTGAACAAGATAAAATTAAACAAAGATATGCAGGTAAAACCGATCGCGACTCACAAATGAAGATGCAAACGGAGATGCAAGCCTTGTATAAAGAAAAAGGGATTAGCCCATTAGCAGGGTGTTTACCGATGCTCATTCAAATGCCTTTAATGTTCGCCTTTTTCCAAGCTTTTTCAAGACATCCACTCATTGCGACAACTGATGTCAGGTATTTCTTAGGGATGAGCTTATCAGCTGTTTCAGAAGTACCCAATGTGATTTTTGCTGCTGTTGTTGCAGGTTTGATGTATTTCTCTCAAACGATGACGCAAAAGAAAACGCAGAGTAGTGAAGCAAATGCGCAAGTTGCAAATAGTATGAAAATGATGAATGTGATGTTTTTGCCGATGATGGCATTAATGGTTTATAGCTCGCCACTTGCGATGGGATTATACTTTATCGTGAGTCAATTGATGATGACTGTTCAATCATTGATTATTAAAAAACCAGGTGGGACACCGACGCCTTTTTAAAAGGGATCAAGACAAATTAAAATGCTCAGGCTGTAAAAAGTCTGAGCATTTTAATTTGATCGGCGTTTTCATTTTTCTTTTAAAAAGAGTTTAACTTTTTTTTGCGTATATCTTATAGTAGGGGGATCTTTTTTGAAGGAGGTCTTTTGATGCGAGAAAAGTTGATTGCACTCAGCATGGTTAAAAAAGGAAATTGGAATGAAGTTTATCAGTTTTTACAAAGGGATCGTCAGTTGAGCACCATTAGTGATGTGGCTGCTTGTCAACTGGTTGAGAGATTAAATTATAAAGTGATAACAGTGATGGATGATGATTATCCCATTTCTTGGCGTGAGATGTCGAAGCCGCCTTTCGTTGTTTATTTGAAAGGGAATCGTGACTTATTAACATCACCTGTTGTTGGCATTGTAGGTGGCAAAGAAATGAGTGGGTATACAAAGAAAGCAATCGAACGGTTGATGATGCAACTTCCAAAAGAAATCAGTGTCGTAACAGGGTTTGAGCGAGGTGTGGAAGTTTATGTTAACGAATGTCGAAAAAATCGCATTGTTTGTTTGGCATCAGGATTTGAAGCAGATGAGTTGTATGGGAAGCAAAAAACATATGAACAATTGACACTTGATGACTTGGTCATCAGTGAGCGACCACCTGGTGAAATGTTTGATTTACAAGCTTATTACCGTGCTTATCATTTAGCAGTTGAGTTAAGTCAAGTGATTTGTGTCTTTGAACTCGCTAGTTTTGATTTGCGGGTTAAATATTTGAATTATTTAACAGAAATTGGGAAACCAACGGTTGTACTGCCTGATCGGAAAGGTCGACAAACAGCAGGTGGACTGGGATTGCTTAATCGAGGTGCAACATGTTTGATGCAAGCAAGTGATGTGCTCGCTTTACTTAAATAGCTAAAATGGGATACATGATTAGTAGGCTTTGCCACGGGGTGGTTGATTAATAGCGTGTTTAAGGGTTGTCTGTTTGGCGCTGGAAGAACCAACTGTCATCGTCAATGTCGGTTATTATGAGCTGGCCATCTTGAATGAAATAGGTAAAGGCAAGGCCATCTGCTGAGAAATGGCCTGTTGCGCCAGGTCGCCAAATGAGGGTTTCACTGATGTCACCTTGTGTGCGAATGACGGTCCCATTTTCAAAAAATTCGACCGTGTCTGATTCTTCAAAGACCCATAGGAAGAAAGGTCCTTGCCCGTTGTCCCAGCGGCCAAGAAGTGGTGAGTCTGTAAAGGGTTGAGTGGTATCAAACGGGTTTTGCGTGTTTGAATATTGCCAAATATGATAGCCATCTAAGTCAGCCAATGTGAGTTGATCAGGTTCGAGGGTTACTGCCCAACGCTCTGTCTGCGCATGGCGACCTGATCCAAAGTGTAAATAGATGATATGACCATCGACAAGTTCCCAAAGGAAATCGAAACGTAACTCAGAAAACCCGCGAACACCCGTACCGTCTACGTTAAAAACGTAGATAAAATCGTCATCAAAATCCCATTCCCATGTCCCACTTAGATCAGATGGTGAAAGACGATCGGTTTCGGTTATCATTGCAGTTTCAGCAAATGGGGTTTGTTGAAACGTCCACTGATGATGCCGGCTGTCTGTGAGAGTCAAAGTGTCACCTTCAATGGTGTAATCAAAACGTTGGCCGGCTGCATTAAAATAGCCGGAGCTAGATGTGCTAAATTCCCAATCAATGGGCCATCTCGAACCACCTTCGGTCACGATCACAGTGCCATTTTCTAAAAATTCAAGTGCATGGGCTTCACCAAAGACAGCGATTGGCATGCTTCCTTGACCTGCGCTCCAATTTCCCAACAGATGTGAAGGGACAGATGGATCAGAAGGAGATCTGTTTGAATGTAGCAGCCATACACCACCACTGATCACTGCAAGGACCAAAATCACATAGCTGATGTGTATCAGTGGGTTTGCTTTTTTTGTATACAATGTTGGTTCTGGTTGGCCGGTTGTTAAAGGGTGTTGAAGCGGGGAAACGTCATCAGTGGGAGTCGATGGGTTTAATGTTTCTTTGATGTGTGATTCAGTGGGCTGTGCTGTTTCAACAGTTGTTTCTTCTATTTCTTCGCTGAGGTGATGTGTTTTTAGGTCGACAGTTTTGACAGGTTCTGGCTCAGGTGGTGACGCAATCTCATTAACCGTTCCACAGTATTCACAAATTGAATGGTCGAGCGGGGATTCGCACAATTTACATTTTTTTCTCATCTTAAAACCGCCTTTTGCATGTTATTGATGTGCCAGTGCTTTTTCGTTTAAGTAGGCTTCATACTTGTTAAGGAGTTCAATCATCTCTGCGCGTGTTTGCGTTTGAACGATTTCTCGTTTAACAGTGGTCGCACCGGGCAAGCCTTTCATATACCAAGCCATGTGACTGCGCATTTCCATCATGGCAACCCGTTCGCCTTTAAGTTCAATCAAGCGATCCATATGCGCGGTAGCCAGTTCAATACGCTCTTTAACGGTTGGATCTGGAATATGTTCACCCGTTGCATGGTAGTGTGCCATGCGCTTTAACACCCACGGATTTCCAAGGGCAGCGCGTCCCATCATAATGGCATCAACACCGCTTGATTTCAAAGCTGCCTCAAATTCCTCAGGCGTTGTAATGTCACCATTGCCAATAACAGGAATGGTTGAAACAGCTTCTTTCACTTCTTTAATAATGCCCCAGTCTGATTTTCCTGTATATTGATCAGAGCGTGTACGTCCATGGACAGCGACTGCACTGGCACCAGCAGCTTCTATTTTTAAGGCATTTTCGACCGCGTAAACATGATTGTGATCCCAACCTGTTCGCATTTTAACGGTGACAGGCTTTTTGACCGCATCCACCACACTGGCAACAATGTCATAAACTTTCTCCGGTTCTAAGAGTAACCTAGCACCGGCTTCGTTTTTTGTGATTTTCGGAACGGGACAGCCCATGTTAATGTCAATGATGTCACAGGCACAATGTTCATCAATGTATTTGGCTGCTTCAACAAAGGTCTCTTTTGACGAACCGAAAACTTGCATGGTCATGGGATGTTCTGCGGGGTCTACATAAAGCATCTCAAGGGTTTTCTGATTCCGATAATTAACTGCATTATCACTGACCATTTCTGCATAAATCAACCCAGTGCCCATCTGTTTAGCAATCACACGAAAAGCAGCGTTACAAACACCTGCCATCGGTGCCAACACCACGGGATTATCTATTTCAATTTCTCTAATTTTCCATTTCATTACAAAATTGTCTCCTTACTTGCTTTCATTAAACGATTCATGACAGCTTCATGTTGGAAAAATTCGCATAACACAATGTCCATTCCTTCTGCATCAAATGCACGTAAAGCCGCATACAACTCTTGACCTTCAAAGCCAATTGTTTTGACGACATTGGCGAGTGGGTATTTACTTGCTGAAGCTGCTTCACAGAGGACACCGATTTTTAAATTTTTTTTCTGGAAGTCAGCGATGCGTGTTTCAAAATAGGTCGGATCACCTTGAATCAAATAAACGCGCGCATCTGGTGCATAATGGGTATATTTCATCCCAGGTGCTTTTGGACGATTCGCTGTGTCATCGGCCATGGACACAGATCCAATGATAGCTTCTATTTGTGCTTTGCTGATGCCACCTGGTCTTAAAATGACAGGGACATCTGATGTCATGTCGATGACTGTTGATTCTAAACCGATGTTACAGTAGCCGCCATCAACGACGCCTGGGATTCGGTTTGCCAGATCATCTATCACGTGGGCAGCGGAAGTAGGACTGGGCTTTCCAGACAAGTTAGCGCTAGGCGCTGCAAGTGGCAGTTGAACATCACGTAAAAGGGCCAAAGCGACTGGATGATTTGGCATCCGAATGCCGATGGTGGGAAGCCCTGCAGTTACACTGGCTGAAACAGTTCCTTTGCTTGGAAGAATGAGCGTTAATGCACCTGGCCAAAAATGTGCCATGAGTAAACGAGCATTTGCAGAGACATCAGTGACGAGTTCATCAATTTGATCGACCGTTCCGATATGAACAATCAGTGGATTATCTGCGGGTCGACCTTTCGCTTCAAAAATTTTACGTACAGCGACATCGCTTCTTGCATCGGCCGCTAATCCATAAACGGTTTCAGTCGGAATGCCAACGACATCGCCTTGACGTAATAGCTGAACAGCTTCATTTATTGTTAATTTTTTCATTCAAACACCTCAAAAGTAGACAAAAGGGCAGCTTTCATTTGCACTAGAGCAGCAAAACGTAAGTAATAGCGCATATTGGCGTGTATCATTTTCAAATACAAGGAAACGAGGACGACTCGTACCAATGTCGGTACGTTAGGACGAG
>WRKJ01000073.1 GCA_009778135.1 Defluviitaleaceae bacterium | reverse complement strand
CATGGGTAACAAAAATAACAGCTTTACCCATTTCATTTAACTTTACGAGCAGTTCAAACACGACATCACGGTTCTTTTCGTCGAGATTTCCAGTCGGTTCGTCAGCGAACACATAGTCAGCCTCTTTCAAAAATAAACGTGCAATCGCAACCCGTTGTTGCTCCCCGCCTGATAATTGGTAAATTTTCTTTGACAAAGTTGCCGAATTTAAGTTAACAAAATGTAAAGCTTCCTTCATTAACGACTTCTTATTCACACCTTTGCGGTATTCTAAAGCAATCTTCAAGTTCGCTTCCACTGTTTCATTTTCAATGAGTGCATAATTTTGAAATAAGTAGCCAAATTGATGACGTTGTGCCATCATGATTTCTTTGCGACTTAAATTCACAACACCTTCGACAATCACTTCCCCAAAATCTGGTTTTTCTAAAAGACCCAACATATTCAAAATCGTTGTTTTTCCTTTCCCAGATTCCCCTGTAATGGCGATAAAATCACCTTTTTCAATTTTGATATTAAAATCGGATACCACCGCTTCATTGTTAAATGCTTTTGTGATATTTACTGCTTCTATCATTCCTAACGTTCTCCTTTCATAATTTCTGAGAATGATTTCTTTAATAATCGATCTTGAAAAAATAACATTGTTATTACATCTAACATTAAAACCGCAATACCTATTAATAAAATCAACCAATTGATTAGCCATGCCATGAGAACAACAAGTGGTATACTATAAGCAAAATAGGTCATTAAAAAGGTTTTATTTTGTTTTAAAACACGCCATCCATGCTTAGACTTCAAGAAAATTTCAAACTTGTGACGTTCAAAATAATTTGTGATTAAGTTATAAGCAACAGAAAAATTTGCTACTAGCAACATGAATATGAGTAACATCAGACGAGTCTGATGTTCTTGAAGCCCCCTAAGCTCACGAAAGAATTGATCATAAACAGCTTCAATCCGCTGAATTTGAGATTGAAGTCCATGCTCATGAATCAAAGATTCAATCTCAGCGAAAGGACTACTCGTTTCAGCAACGAAATAAAAGCTATGCGTGATAGCACTTGCAATCATTTCTTCATTTACCACAGGGCCATGAAAAATAATGGCCAACGGATCTTTGACTCGATTTCCATCTCTTTCACGCACAAAACGATCAAAAGTAAAATAGTACTGATTATCATGCACCTGAATGATATTCATTGTAACTTCATCACCAAAATGTTCCAAGTAAACAGCTAAAATTTCTTCCTTATATGTATCGAATCTTTCTGGTAACAACACATTGATGACATCATCATCCAAAATAAGTTGAGCATAAGCCAACTCGCCATCAACTGTATAAATAGGATTAATTTGCAAAAATCCAGGGCTAATTTCTACATTATCAATGCGATTTAATAAGTGTAATTCCTCCTGTGGTGGTCTCCATTCCCCATCTTCATCTATCCAGCTATCCATCATCCAAACATGATTTGAATTCATCGTGAATCCACTATGATAATTTATCAAATCATGATAAAATGCTACTTTCTCATTGTTAAATTGAGCCATTATATCCCAATCCATTGGCTGTGGACTTAGTCGAATCTGATGAACATTTTGTGCGATTTCCCAATAAGAAGCTGCTGATAGTCTCTGATTAACTTCCATAAAGCTCCAAATACTTAAACTCAATAACAATAAAAAGGACAGGCTGAAAATTGCTTTTATTCCATGATTAAGCACTTGAATTTGCTTATCAATTTTTCTTCCTTTGAGCATGGTAGTCCAGTTTAATTGTTTTAAGTTAGCTGCTGTAACAAAACCAACAATTATGAGGTACAAAACGATCAAACCACTAACAAAACCAACAAAGTAAAGTGTCAGGTCTATTAAAAGAAATCGTTGATCAATATGCAAAAGATAAATCATAGATAGCATATAAGTAATCAATGTGCCCATTAAGAATGATCTAATCATATCAAAATAAATTAAACCTAAAATTTTAAGCTTTGAATAGCCATGCATGAGTAAAATCGTACTTTCTTTGAGCTTTTTTAATGCATGATGAATGAGTGAAATAGCAAGACATAAAGTAATAATTGGAAAAATAATGACAAACTCTAAAATCTGTAAGAGGACAACTAGCCCTTCTTGATCTACCATGCTAAAAACTGAGTGTGCGAAGCTAGAAATTTCTGATGGAAAGTGGCGAACATAGGACAAACGGTCTCCTAATTCCGATAAAAGAGTCAGGATAAGTTGCTCATCTTGTGTACTAATCTGGTAGAATCCATCTAAAGTGAAGTTTCGAGGACTGTTGATATCAAAAATCATGATTTGATAATTGGGTATCATATCGTCAATCAATCCAATTTGTCCTTCTTCCTTAGTATTCACAGTGCTAATAAAGTAAGGTGATCCTACCACAGGAAATTCACCTTCAATTAATCCCACGCGCCCACCCAATGTGGGATCTGTTGTGTAAATGATTGTAGACGTTTCGTTCGGATTAATCACCCTTGATGCTATTAAATCATGTTCATTCATCAAATTAAGAAAAAATTCAAAATCATCTAAGTTTTCTCCGAAATTCAGCATAAACATCGAATTCCCTTGAAAAATTAAGTCATAAAAATTACTACTTCTTAAATAAAGCAAGCCATAGACACTAGCAACAAAAAGCTGCATAACAAATAAAACAGTTATAATTTTTTTCATCTTCGTTTCCATCCATAAATTATCAAAAGGAAGGGGCTGTCTCGTTAATGAAAATTAATGAGGACAGCCCCTTCCAAATTCAACTCTCAATATTAGTTAATCAGATTCCATCCGGTGTGATTCCCACCACAAGTTCTCAATGCACTTCCTCCAGCTACAA
The DNA here is from genome assembly GCA_009778135.1 of Defluviitaleaceae bacterium. GTDB lineage: Bacteria > Bacillota_I > Bacilli_A > MOL361 > Turicibacteraceae > WRKJ01. The sequence continues at coordinate 22,282 of WRKJ01000073.1, read as the reverse complement.
GACCCATGTTAGCTACAAATGATGCCGTGACATTCGAATTTCCTACAATTGCTACTGGACGTGCATTATTGCTAGTCGTTTCTGCTTGAACAGTACCAACGCAAATTACACCAGTCAGTCGATCTCGAAATTGACCCCTTGCATCTCTAAAATTGCTCGTTCCTGGCACCTGAAGCCTTGCATGAATATTACTCCATGCTGACCATGCTTGAGATGCATCAGGTGCAAATGTAAACACTAACGCTACTGCTAGTAATGCAAACATTACTTTTTTAAATCTTTTCATTGTGAAACCTCCTGTAAATTATACCATATCAGGTATATAATTGCAAACACTTTTCTTAGTGAAATAGGTCAATCTGAGAGAAAATCTCTTTGATTTTCGGCAGTTTCAAATTTTTTTGCACTTCTTTCTCTCTGATTTTAAATGAGATTGACGTGTCACTTCTTCAGTCTACACTTCAGCATTATCTTCCTCCTTCTCGTACCATCCAAGACTCGTCAACCCATCCAAGTACGCGTGTTCAATGCATTTTTAAATGACATTATAGCATACTTTTTTCACCTTGTGTGAGAAATTAACAAAAATTAACAAAAAAAGACGAAAATGATTACAAATCAACAAAAATGAAAAGAAATTTTTTTAATTTTTTTGTTGACAAATCATATTCGACTGTGTTAGAATGCTATTCATTAAATCAATACACCACCTTGTATCAAAAATGGGGGATTTTATCTAAAGGAGCAATTAAAAAAATGAATCCCTACGAACGCATATACACCATTCTTATTGTCGAAGATGAGTCAATCATTGTCGATGGGTTAATAAAAAGTGTTAAAAATTATCCAGGGTTTAAAATGATTGGAACGGTCAATAGCGAGACTCAAGCGCTTGAACTCATGAAAGTGAAAACGCCAGACATCGTTCTCGTCGATTTTGATATGACTGAGGGTAACGGGATTTCTTTAATGCGACTGGTTAGAAGTGACAAATTTTTTGAACAGAAGCAACCGTTTTTTGCTGTCCTCACTGGCTTCGTCTCTGAGCGTGTGCGCACTGATTTAAACAAGTATGCTGATGCGATCTTTTTAAAAAATAGCAATTATCGCCCAGATTATGTCTTCACTCAGTTATCCTTTAGACTATTTGATAACATCCGTCATTCCTATAACGAGAGAGACCGACTTAAACAGCTCATTTCAAGTGAGCTCGAAAAATATCACACAACTCCCAAAAAGAAACAGTATCAACTATATGTCGTTGATTTGGTCTGCCTCATTTTGCAGCATGGTGATATCCGGGATTTTAAGTTGAAAGAGCTTGAGCATGAAGTTGTCCGCAAATACGGGCTCGCCAAAGTGACGGCACTACATACAAATTTGGATCGCTATGTCAAAGCGCTTTATGAATTGACACCTTCTGACATGTTAAAAGCGCTATCAGATCCTTACGCTGCAACAGATAAACCTTCTCTTAAAGATTTCCTTATCCTTATTGCAGATAAAGTCAGAGCCAAGGGTTAGCCTTGGTTTTTCTTTTTTCTCTTTTTAAAATCTACATGGTTAAAAATGATTTAGTCACAAACATAGGTTGGCAATTGATTTATCCAGCGTTAACCCACATCTTCGCATATGTAGGTCCAAAGCAGTCGGATTCTTTTTCGAAGTTATTGAGAAAATCTCTCGCCTTAAAAGCATCAATGGTGTTGATTTTATGAGCGAAATTGGATATAATGATAAAAGGATAAAGTTGATAAGCAAGATAAATATGAAAGGATGTGGAGGCATGTTTAATGGGTTGTTCGATTCATTGATAAACTTAAGATTCCTTGGGTATTTAGGCTTGCTGTTGGACATTTATCTCGTTTGGATTGTGACTTATTTACTATTGAATCTGATTAAATTGAATGTCAGAACGTTGCAATTGCTTAAAGGTGTTATCTTTATCTTTATTCTCCATACGATTAGTGGTTGGCTGAATTTAACAGCTTTAAGGGCGCTTGTGAGTATCGTGACGACCCATAGTGTATTGGTTGCCATGATTATTTTTCAACCAGAAATTCGTGGTGCACTTGAACAAATTGGGATTAATGCTGTAAAAGGGAGTGATCGAAGAAACCGAGTATCACTCATTGACTCTTTGTGTCAATCGGCTGAATACCTGTCAAAGCGTCGAATTGGCGCATTGATCGTCATTGAGCAAGATGTGAAATTAGACGAATTTTTAACTTCAGCAACGATTATGGACAGTAAGCTTTCCTTCGAACTACTCAATACGATTTTTGTACCTACGACACCGCTTCATGACGGTGCAGTGATTATTCGTAACGAAAACATTTACTGTGCGGGTGCTTATTTGCCACTTACGACCCGTGAAAACATTAGTAAAGAACTTGGTACGAGGCATCGAGCTGCCATTGGTGCTAGTGAAATAACAGATGGCGTTGTCTTGGTTGTATCAGAAGAAACAGGCACCATGTCCATTGCCAGAAAGGGTCGTATTACAAGATTTGAAACCATTGATGCATTTAAAGAGGCGCTACACGGGTACATTAAATAAGTTAGAAGTTAAGGTAAAGGTGTGAGACAACCATGGAGAAAATAATTGATTTCTTGACGAATTTGCTTCTGGCCATTGTGTATCCCAATCGATTGCTCAAGCTATTTCGAGTTAAAAATTTAGATCAAAATTCCAATAAAATTTTAGGAAATGATAAAGTTTTAAAAGTTTTGGCACTTGCATTGGCACTTATATTTGTTGTGAATTCAAGATATACAAGGGGAACACCGAATGAAGCCACGAGGACGGTGGAAGGCATACCGTTGACAACGTTATTAAATGAAAACTATACGCACTTTGGCAGTCCGATTCCGACTCAAATAACGGTTGTTTTAAGTGGGGATCAAACACAGCTTGATTTATTGTCTGTCAACGATGTTCGGGCTTATTTGGATTTGGATCGACTTGAACGAGGTATTGAGCATCGCAACATACCGATTAGGATTGAAGGGGTGTCGGATCAAATCAATGCAACATCAACGCCAAGTGTTGTCTCAGGTATTTACATTGCAGAAGTTGAAGAACGTTTATTTCGAGTCGCATTAGCCATCAATAATAGAGAAACATTGGATGAACTGGACAGTCGGTATGGTTATCGCACATTTTTAGATCCTGCTTATGAATATGTCATTGCAAAAGGACCACAGGTTCTTTTAGATGATGTGGTAGAGGTAAGAGCGATGTTTAATGCCAGTCAGGTAAGGACTGAACCAGGAAATCATACCTATGATGCGGTACTGGTTGCTAACAATATTTCGGGTCATCCCATCGGTGCTGTTGAATTAACACCTGCTTCTGTCGCAGTCATTGTGGAAATTTATGAAGATGTTAGAACGATTTACATTGAATTTGATGAAAATATATCAGGTGTGCCAAGAAATCAATATGACATTATCAGTGTGACAGCAGACATCGCTGAAATTCAAGTTTGGGGCGATTTTGATGAGATGGAAGATGTCATTCAATTGGGGAGAATTCGTTTTGCCGATTTGGATGCATTGGGGCAGTTGAATGAGCTGATCGAACTTCCACCTGGTGTTTATACAGAAGTTGATGGCGAAATTGTCACGCACATTGAAATTGTGATCACAGTTGAATTTGAAACACGATCAGCGTCATAGGAATCATTGGAAATATAAGCAATGCTTTGTTTTCAAAACAGTTACATGTAAAAAAGCATTGACAGATGTGGTCGATACATGCTAAAATACGTGAGCAGTAAGACAAACTAAATAATCTTATCGAGAGTGATTGAGGGACAGGCCCAATGACATCACGGCAAACGACCGTCGGAAATTTGTAAAAACGATTGCGAAGCAATGTGTAATGACAACTTTCATCATCGGCACGGTGCCAATACCTGATGTGATGAGAGAAAACAAACAAGTTGCTTTTTGGTTGCTTGATGCCTTTCTACTTGTCTCAAGTAGAAAGGTTTTTATTTTTTAATAGGACTGGATGTGAAGTAAATGATAAAAATAGAACATGTTAATAAAACATTCATCATTAAAAAACGTAACATTCATGCGCTACAAGATATCAGTCTAGAAATTAAAGCAGGAGAGATATTTGGCATTATCGGCTATAGCGGAGCAGGAAAGTCGACCTTGATTCGCTGTATTAATTTACTTGAACGACCGACAACGGGAAGCATCATGGTCGATGGTGAAGAGCTAACGGCATTAAGCGCACGAGGCGTGCGGCAAGCTCGAAAAAAAATGGGCATGATTTTCCAACATTTTAATTTAATGCCATCGCGCACGGCGCTTGGGAATGTTTTGTTCGCTTTAAGAAAAAGTACGTTAACAAAAGAAGAGAAAGAGAAAAAAGCACGTGATTTATTAGAACTGGTTGGCTTAGCTCATCGCATTCATGCGTATCCCTCCAATTTAAGTGGTGGTGAAAAGCAACGCGTGGCCATTGCGCGTGCCTTATCTAATGATCCGAAAGTTTTATTATGTGACGAAGCAACAAGTGCATTAGATCCTAAAACGTCGGCTTCAATCCTTAAATTACTCAAAGAAGTCTCACAGAAACTGCAAGTTACCATTGTGCTTATTACCCATTCGATGGATGTCATCAAAGAAATTTGTGACCGGGTTGCAGTGATCGAAGGTGGTCAACTAAAAGAAGAAGGAAAAGTTTTAGACATTTTCTCCCATCCAAAAAGCGATATCACGAAGCAATTTGTTTCTCAATCCAGTGGCATTGGAAAAATCTATGAATTGATCGAACAAGATGCACCCATTGTCGCCTTGGAAGCAGATGAAATGTTGCTCAAACTGACTTACGCTGGTGGCAAAGTAAAGGATGCTTTAATTTATCATATCATGAAAGAATTTGACGTTAAAACAAGTATCATCTTCGGAAATGTAGCGATTATTCAACACTTTAACATCGGAACCTTAGTGATCAGTTGTTGTGGCAAGCAAAAAAACCTTGCAGAAGCCATCGCTTATATGCGTGAGCAAGGCGTGCAAGTGGAGGTGATGAAATCATGTTAGAAACGTTAATCCCCAATTGGGGACGTTTTGGCGACCGTTTGATCAGTGACACAATGGCAACTTTGCAAATGGTTGCCATTGCAGGAAGCATTGCTTTCATTCTTGGGATGACCTTCGGTGTTTTACTGGTCGTCACGAAAAAAGAAGGCATCCTAGAGCAGTTATTTATTTACAACCTGCTGGACATGATCATCAATGTGATTCGTTCCATTCCCTTCTTGATTCTGCTCATTTTGTTGATTCCGATTTCGCGAGCGATTGTTGGAACAGGGTTAGGTGTGACGGGTGCCATCATTCCATTGGTGTTTGGGACGACACCTTTCTTTGCAAGACAAATTGAATCAGCGATTGCAGAACTCGATTCAGGTTTGGTTGAGGCATCATTGGCAATGGGGATGTCACCGATTGAGATTATCTTCAGCGTCTACTTGCGTGAAAGTATCCCAAGTATCACCCGTGTGACCCAAATTACAGCGATCAACTTGGTTGCGCTCACCACATTTGCCGGTGCTGTCGGCGCAGGTGGACTTGGCGATTTTGCCATCCAGTTTGGTTTGCAATTGAGGCTGATGGATTTGCTTTGGGCTGCCATCATCATCATTTTAATCATTGTGAGTGTGATTCAAGGCATTGGCAATGTGATCATCAAATGGTCGACAAAATAAAGTTTTAGAAAATGAAAGGATTGATTTAAATGAAAAAAGGATTTGGATTAGCAGCAGTATTGGTAATAGGTTTTATGTTAGCGGCATGTGGTAATGAATCGGCTAATGGAGATATGACGGTTGTAACAATTGGTGTTGTCGGTGCGGTTCAAGATCAATGGGCTGCAGTTAATGCGCAGTTGTATGATGAAGGCATCCAAGTTGACTTGGTATTTTTAAATGAATGGACCATGCCTAATCCAGCTTTAAATGATGGTGAACTTGATTTGAATGCATTTCAAAATCGCGTCTTTTTAGAAAATGCGATGCATACAAATGGTTATGAATTAGCCATTGTCGGCGAGACTTTTATTGCACCACAAAATATTTTTAATGGTCGTGCAGATATTCCAGCAGACCATACCCGTACATCATTAGTTGATGAGGTTGAAGATGGGTTTTTGGTGGGGATTCCCAATGATTTAACAAATGGTGGTCGTGCACTTAAACTGTTAGAAGCGGCAGGTTTAATTGATATTGATCCAGAAGTAGGTTTCCTTGCAACAGAAGCTGATATCATTAACTTCCATGTAGACATTGAAATTAGAGCTGTAGAAGCCAATACATTGCCGACATTATTACCAGATTTTGATATTGCCGTTATTAACAACCCGCAAGCGATGATTCATGGTTTGTCCGCTAACAACGAAAGTATCTTTAGAGAAGATGCTTTAAACATTGAAGTTGCACCTAACTTAATTAATCTTATCGTTGCAAGAGCAGGGGAAGAAAACAACCCCATTTTCCAACGTATTTTAGAAGCTTACCAAACGCAAGCGGTTATCGATGTCTTTGAAAATGAATTTGATGGTGCCTTTGTACCTGCTTGGTAAGTGTAAAAGCGAGCGTCTTAACGTTCTTTGAAGCAACGTTTGCATTGTCAATGGAAATGATGTGACCGCATTAATCTCATGGTTGGAAGTGCTTCGTCACTTTCTGACCATGTGATTTTTAATATAAAAGGATACGTTTGAAAAAAGGTGACTGCCTTGTTAAAAAAGTTTGAAAATGTCTGAAATTTTTGGACTTTTAAGTTAAAAAATGATATAATTAAAGGTGAGCGCCACTAGTCAGTGTCGATACGACCTAAAAAGAGGAATAACTAATTTTTTTTGGTGAAAAATAAAGGAGAAGCGTATTTAAAATTGAGATACCGTGAAATAGGAGGGAATTTTAGCTTTCACATCAAGGAAGTGTGCATGGTTAATGAGTGAGGTAGATGGAAAATGAAAAAAGTGAGAAAAGCAATCATTCCGGCGGCAGGAATGGGAACACGGTTTTTACCTGCGACAAAAGCCATGGCGAAGGAAATGTTGCCTATCTTAGATAAACCGACGATTCAGTATATTGTCGAAGAAGCAGTGGCATCTGGCATTGAAGATATTATCATTGTAACAGGTAAAGGAAAAAGAGCGATTGAAGATCATTTTGATCATGCCTTTGAACTTGAAGCAAATTTAGAGAAAGCTGGAAAATTTGAGTTACTTGAAAAAGTGAACAAATCAACCCACCTTGTCGATATTCATTATATTCGTCAAAAAGAACCGAGAGGGCTTGGGCATGCGGTGTGGGCAGCGCGTAAATTTATTGGAGATGAGCCTTTTGCTGTCTTATTAGGGGATGACATCGTCGACAATGCGAGTGACACACCTGGCTTAAAACAGCTCATGAATCAATATGAGCAAACCCATTCATCAGTGATTGGTGTTCAAACAGTCCGAGCAGAGGAGACGCATCGCTACGGTATTATTGATCCACTTAAACAAGATGGACGACGTTATCAAGTGAAAGAGTTTGTTGAAAAACCAGCACCAGGGACAGCGCCGTCAAACCTTGCGATTATGGGTCGTTATGTCTTAACACCTGAAATTTTTCATTTCTTAGAAAAGCAAGAGATTGGTGCAGGCGGTGAAATTCAATTAACAGATGCCATTACCAGGTTAAATGAAATCCAACGGGTATTTGCTTATGATTTTGAAGGAACACGCTACGATGTCGGTGAGAAGATCGGATTTATTACAACAACCATTGACTATGCGCTGAAAGATAGCACGCTCAAAGAAGCTTTAATGCGTTTTATGGAAAACAAGGTAAAAGAAGAGGCTGGCGTAACAGAAGCAAATGAATAATCAACAGACTGCTCTTTGGCACTGGTTAGAGAGCGGTCTAGTGGAAGTTATGGCAGTTTTGCTTTAACTTCTTTTTTTAGAAGTCAAGTGTGAGATGGCTCATGCATAAAATATCAGGATTAAGTAAGAGGTGGAAAAAATGAGTTTTGAATTAGCTTATCAAAAATGGTTAGAAAATGAACATTTAGAAACAGCGTTAAGCAGACAGCTTGAAGAGATGACTGAAGCGGAAAAAGAAGATGCTTTTTATAAGTCTCTTGAATTTGGAACGGCTGGTATGCGTGGTTTGATGGGACCAGGAACCAATCGGATGAATATTTATACCATTCGCAAAGCCAATGTTGGATTTGCTCAATATTTGCTCAACCATGTTGAACAGGCAAAATCACGTGGGGTTGCCATCGCTTATGACAGTCGTCATTTTTCTCTTGAGTTTGCACTAGAGTCAGCGAAAGTATTGGCCACACAGGGGATCAAAACGTATTTATTTGAAGGTGTGCGCCCAACACCAGAACTTTCTTTTGCAGTGCGTCACTTAGGCTGTGCAGGTGGTATTGTCATTACAGCATCCCATAATCCACCCGAGTACAATGGATATAAAATTTATGATGAGTCTGGTTGTCAAACATTACCTGGTGAAGGAGATAAAGTCATTGCGGGTGTTCATGCGGTTGATGATGTTTTTGCCATTGAAGTGAAATCCGAATCAGTATTAAGAGCCGATGGGTTGATTGTCACGATTGGTTCGGAAATTGACGACGCTTATTTAGCATGTGTGAAAGGCTTGGAAATCAATCCTGATCTTGATAAAAGTGGGTTGAAAATTGTGTTTTCTCCTTTACATGGTACAGCTGGTATGTTGACAACGGAATTGATGCGAAGTTGTGGTTATGAAGGTTTTCAGGTGGTAGCTGAGCAAGCGGAGCCAGATGGACGTTTTATAACGGTTGACTACCCCAACCCTGAAGATGCAGCGGCTTTTGAATATGCCATTAGACTGGGAGAAAAAATGGATGCTGATCTTTTACTTGCAACAGATCCGGATGCAGATCGCATGGGTGTTGCGGCCAAAGGGTTGAATGGTCAATATGTTTTGTTAACAGGTAATCAGACAGGTGCGGTGTTGACGTATTATATTTTGTCTCAGCGTCAAGCGAAAGGAACATTACCTGAAAAGGGTCGTTTATTTGATACCATTGTTTCATCAGAATTGGCTGCTAAAATCGCACGTTCTTATGGACTTGAAACGATTTCAACATTAACAGGCTTTAAGTTTATTGGTGAGCAAATACGCTTAATGGAAGGTTCAGCATCTACGTATGTTTTTGGATATGAAGAGTCTTACGGCTCGTTGATTGGTGACTTTGTGCGAGATAAGGATGCCATTCAAGCTGTGTTGATTTTATCAGAAGCAGCCGCTTACTATCAAGCACAAGGGAAAACATTGTGTGATGTTTTGGATGATATTTATTGCGAATTTGGCTATTATGAAGAAGATTTGGTCAACATTTCTTTAGCTGGGAAAGAAGGAAGCGAAAAAATTCAACTGTTATTGTCTGAATTTCGTCAAACACCACCACAGTGGGTTGCAGGGTTAAAAGTGGTGGTGATTGAAGATTATCAAACAAGTGAACGTATAGAAGGAGCAACCACCTCGACCATTGATTTGCCAGCTGCAGATGTGTTGAAATACATTTTAGAAGATGGCTCTTGGTTTGTCCTCCGACCGTCTGGAACAGAGCCGAAAGCCAAAATTTACATCAGCGTTGTAACAGATGATCAACAACAAACAGCAGCACGCGTTGAACACATTAAAAGGGATGTTTTGACGAAAGTTGATTTAATTTTAAAATAAAAGTTAAAAACAAAAAAATGTTGATCATCAATAAAGCTGATTTTGTCGAAAAGTGAAAATTTCATCGTATGAATTAAAAAAGTTTGCACAAACTAATCACATCTTTAGCTAATCAAAGGAGAATTAAAAATGAGAAAGCAACTTAAGATGGGACTACTAATGTTTACTTTTTTTGTGTTCGCACAAAATGTGACGGTTTTAAGTCATGAAATGGATCGTTATATGCTCATACCAGGCGGTGATGCTGTCGGTATCCATATTGAAACAGCAGGTTTAATTGTTGTCGATACCTATACAGTTAAAACTGATTGTGGAAACTTTTCTCCAGCACGCGATGCAGGTCTTATCAAAGGTGACGTCATAACGGCCATCAACGGACAACCGATTTCGGACATTGAAGCGTATAAAGAAGCATTGATTGTACGCGAAGGTCTCTTGGTTTTAACGGTTAATCGAGCTGGCAATGAAAGTGAAGTGGTTGTGACGGGTTGTAAAAATCAGGAAGGCGAATTAACAACAGGTGTTTATTTACGCAATAAAATTGCAGGTATTGGAACGTTGACTTATGTAGATCCTGCAAGTCAGAAATACGGGGCACTGGGACATGAGATTATTGATCAGGATACCAATCGAATTGTGGACATTCGTCAAGGGCATTTAATTGACTCTGATATTAGCGCTATTAGAAAAGCAACTGATCATGAACCGGGAGAAAAGATTGCTGAGATTTATTTTGATCAACCTCATGGGACCATTGAAAAAAATAATGAATACGGTATTTATGGTGAGATGACGACTGAATACTTTAATACAAAGCGCATGTTACCGATTGCATATCAAAATGAAGTTCAATTAGGGAAAGCAACAATTTTTACAGTGATTGACGGTCAAAACATTGAAGAATTTGAAATTGAAATCATTGAAATTGACTTACAGGTCGAGCAAGAGGTGAAAGGCATCAAATATGTTGTGACAGATACAAGGCTTATTGAAGAAACTGGCGGTATTATACAAGGAATGAGTGGTTCACCCATTGTTCAAGAAGGAAAAATTATTGGTGCGGTTACACATGTCCTTGTGCATGATTCAACGATTGGCTATGGGGTATTTATTGAATGGATGTTAGAAGAGTCGGAAATCGCTTATAAAACAGAGCAAACCACGCAAGCATTTCGACCAGCTGCTTAAAAGAGGTATTTTTAAAAACCTCTTTTTATTGTAATGTTATGTGCTGTTTCGACATGAAACACCCAAAGAATGATGTTATAATTTGTAGAATCTGATCGTTTACTTCAAAAAATTAAAAAAAAAAATTAAAAAATTTGATTTAGGGGTTGCAATTTAGGCGGAAGTATACTTTAATAGTAGTTGTACAAATAAAATAAAATTTTCGGGGGTAATAAAGTATGAACAACATTAAAGTATTAATCGCAGATGACAACTACGACTTGGCGGGACCATTGGCAGAATTTTTGAATTTACAAGCAGATATGGAAGTGATTAGTTCTCATAGAAATGGGGCAGAAGTTTTAGATGCCATGAAACATCAACAAGCGGATATCTTGTTACTTGATGTTATCATGCCAGAAACAGATGGCATTAGTGTATTAGAGACCTTAAAGAATAATGAGACGCTTTATAAGCGACCAAGAAACATCATTATGTTCACGGCATTTAATCAAGAGAAAGTGATGATGAAAGCAGCAGAGCTTGGTGCAAGCTATTTTGTTATGAAGCCATTTGAAATGAATAAAATTGTCGAAATCATCAAAGAAGTTCACCAAAACTATTCGTATTCATTAAAAGTTGATCATGCAAATCCAGTATTTGGTGCTGTTAATCAAATGAATGAAGGGTTTGATTTAGAAGCAGAAATCACGTATGTGTTACATGAAATAGGTGTGCCTGCTCATATTAAAGGCTATCTTTACTTGCGTGAAGCCATTGATATGATTTATCATGAAATCGAATTGCTTGGCTCTATTACAAAGACACTTTATCCAGATGTTGCGAAAAAGTATAAGACGACTTCATCAAGGGTAGAGCGCGCGATTCGCCATGCCATTGAAGTTGCATGGACACGTGGGAATCACGATGCAACGACGAAAATCTTTGGTTACACAGTCAATAAAGAAAAAGCCAAACCAACCAATTCTGAATTCATTGCCATGATTGCTGATCGTCTACGTTTGCAACATAAAAATAAATCAGCTTAATAACATCTTCCCTTGTGTAGGTGTTTTTTTCTGTCCAAATGGTCCATACTAATACAAAGGTGAAAGTCGCTCGATCAAAGCTGACAAACATCAAAAGAAAAGCGATATGAAGTGGTGATGAAATGGAAGATTTAATGAGACGAAGATCAGATTTAGCAATTGAAGTCGTGACACAGTTCATCGGTGATGCTAATGGAGAAAAAAATGGTGTGGTGAAGGAAGAAAAAGATGTGGGTCAATTAAAGGTGGCATGTATTGATATTCTAAAAGGATATGAAAAAAAGACGGGAAAAGAAGCAGGACGCTATATCTCAATCGACATGTCTCAACTAGAGCAGCGTTCAGCAGATGCATTGGAAGAAACGCGTCAAGTTTTCTCCGAGGAGTTGAAAGCACTTCTGGCTTACAAAAATATTAAGGAAGATGCGGCATGTCTCGTTGTTGGATTAGGTAATGAACATATTACACCAGATGCCCTCGGTCCAATGACATTAAATCATATTATGGTGACGAGGCATTTATACGAAATCGCACAAGATGAACTAGATGGTGACTATCGGAAAGTAAGCGCCCTTTCCCCGAGTGTGATGGGACTTACCGGTATTGAAACGTATGACATTATTGAGTCAATTGTTCAGAAAACAAAACCTGATTTTTTAATTGTCGTTGATGCATTGGCAGCAAAAGCAGTCAGTCGCGTGAATAAAATGATTCAAATGACAGATACAGGTATTTCACCAGGAAGTGGCGTGGGCAATAGAAGGCGTCGGATTGATGAAAAGTCCCTTGGCTTACCAGTGATTGCAATTGGCATCCCAACCGTTGTAGATGCTGTTTCAGTGACCCACGATACGATTGATTTATTGCTGAGGCATATTGGAAGGTCCCTTGAGCATCAAAAAAAAGGACAGGATTGGTATGTTTCGGATGATGAGCGCAGTGAAGGTACAGAAATGGAGTTTCCAGATAAAAAAGTGAGAAAAGAATTTTTAGGCAAGGTCGGCATCTTGAGTAAAGAAGAAAAAAGACAACTATTGGCTGAAGTCTTGACACCTGGTGGCTATAATTTAATTGTGACACCGAAGAGCATTGATGCTGAAATAGAAGATTTATCTAGATTAATTTCCAATGCCCTTAATGTGGCGTTGCATCCCAAAATTGAATTTACTGCGTGAGCATTGACTCATGTAGATGATCATAAACAGTAGGGCGTTTTAAAGTGACTTGCTGTTTTTTGTTTTGGACTTAGGATTTCAACTTTCGGTGCGACTTAGCAAGGTTGCATCATTTAGCGGGTGGAACTCCCGTCAGGTAAGATCAAGCCAGATCACCTGTGTGTGGTGAGTCTTGGAGCTATCAGAGTAATCTGTTGGTTTAAGCCTAGGCAGTTAGACATAAAATCCAGATCGAAATTTGTATAATAGCATAAGAAATTACTTGACTTCTTAGCTCACTTCGTAGTATTATAATAACATTATAATGCTTTTTTTAATTTCAAAAAAATTAAACCCTTTTCATTCAAGATTTAGAAAGTTGAAGGTGATGAAAATGCAATATTACATTAGAGATAATAGAAGACTAGATATAATTTGGAATATGACATCAATATGCCCTTGGAATTGTAAAATATGCTGTGTAGATGCAAAACAAGTATCGATTCACAAAGAGACAAAAACCATTACTATTAAGGATTCTATAAGTAGCTATCATATTGATCTAGTATCATAAAAGTTACCGCATCATTGACATCAGAGATCAAGATTGATAAACTAATTTCAATGACATCTCTCTTTCTCTTGTGATTTATTTTATCACTTTGAGTTTTTCTGTCAATGATATGGTAACTTTTATGATACTAGATCAAAAATTTGTAATGTCCAATGATTTTGAATTAGTTGATAGAGAACGGGTTGCAAGAACTGCACTGTGGGACAACTATCCTTGGTTTTTTGCAAAATCTTTAAATAATTATTTAGAAATAAGTGAAAGCCTTAGTGTACGCAATATATCTGATTCTCTAAAACAAGATTTTATATATTTTATGCGTTGTTTTGATTATATTCTATTAAATGGGATAAAACCAGAGCAAATGCAATTTAATGGTTCGGATGTTCCATTCATTCTTAATCCAGATCATTTAAACATAGATAGACATAGAAGTATACACAACATGATGGAATATCAATTTTTAGTTTCTGAACATTTTGATAATATGCAAAATAACAATTTTATCAAAATGGAATGTGAAGAACTTGTGACATATATTGAAGAAAAGTACTATCCTGCTGTTTTTAAAGTTTTCGATTATTTGCTAGATTATTGACAACATCATAGAAAATAAGACTCAGTTTTTGTGAGTTAAGTTTCAATCAGGGTTAACCGTCAGGGCAAAGTTACTCACTTTTATTGGTGAAAATTCATGGATATCTATTGTTAAAGCAAAAGAAGGTGTTTTAGTATGACAAATAAAATAAAAGCAAAAAATATTATTGTTAAGTCGAATTTACCTGCAGCAGATTATGTAATTAACCCCTATGTAGGGTGTACACATGCCTGCACCTATTGCTATGCAGTTTTTATGAATCGCTTCTATGGTATTAATAAAGAATGGGGTAGTTTTGCTTATGAAAAAGAATTTCCTAAAATAGCTAATATTCAAAAATATGAAGGAAAGAAAGTTCTATTAAGCTCTGTAACAGATCCATATCAACATTTAGAGAAAAAAACTAAGCTCACACGTTCTATTATCACTGAATTTGTAAATAGTAAAGTTGAGCTTGAAATTTTAACTAAATCCCCGCTTGTTTTAAGAGATATTGATGTAATAAAAGAAATTCCCAAAGCAACTGTTGGTATCTCTATGTCTCTTGTGGATGATACGATTTGTAAAACGATTGAAAAAGGTTGTGCTAATTACGAAGCACGTTTAGAAACGCTTAAAACTTTAAAAAAAGAAGGTATCAAGACGTATGCGTTTATTTCTCCGATTTTCCCGTATTTAACAAATTACGCTAAGATCATTAGGGATGTTAAAGATGTTGCCGATGAAATTTTTTGCGAAAACTTGAATTTACGTGGTAAATATAAAACCAGTATACTCCAAACCATTGGAAACGTAGCGCCAGAACATTACGGAGAATATTTGAAAATTTACTCTGATAAAATATATTATTATGAATTTTGGGAAGATATTAAAACTAATATTGAAAATATTGCCATTGAAGAAGCTGTAAGGGATAAAATACGTTTTTTCTTTTATCATGGCAAAGAGTCGTGAACGGCAGCGCATCCACACATTACCCCTTTTTTGTAAAGGTGAATGAAGGCGTGTTGCGAATGTAGATAAGGGAGTCAAGAAAAAATGAGCAAGCATTTAGATCCGACGTTATCAGCACAAGTAAGAGCAGAAGCGTTGGTTGGTTTAATGACATTAGAAGAAAGAGCATCCGTTTTAAATTACCGTTCACCGGGGATTCCTCGTTTGGATATTCCCGAATACAACTGGTGGAATGAAGGGTTACATGGTGTCGCTCGTGCCGGAACAGCGACCATGTTTCCACAAGCCATTGCATTAGCGGCCATGTTTGATCGAGACATGATGGAAACAGTTGGTCATGTCATCGCAGTAGAAGCACGCGCTAAATATAACAGTTATTCAGCGCTTAAAGATCGAGATATTTATAAAGGGTTGACGCTATGGTCGCCTAATATTAACATGTTTCGTGATCCCAGATGGGGACGTGGACATGAAACTTACGGTGAAGATCCTTATTTAACAGGTGAGCTTGGAACTTTCTTTGTAAAAGGCATTCAAGGAGATGGACCTGTCATGATGGCAGCAGCATGTGCGAAACATTATGCCGTTCATTCAGGACCAGAAGGTGAGCGTCATACGTTTGATGCTAGTGCAACCGCTAAAGACATGGAAGCCTATTATTTACCTCATTTTAAAGCATTGGTTGAAGCGGGTGTTGAAGGTGTGATGGGCGCTTATAACCGGTTAAATGGAGAAGGAACATGTGCGTCATCCTTTTTAATGAAAAAATTAGAAGAATGGGGATTTGATGGCTATTTTGTATCAGATTACCGTGCGTTGGAAGATTTTTATAAAAATCATCGCTTGACCAACAGTGATTTAGAGACTGCAGCGATGGCTGTCGAAGCCGGTTGTCATATTTGTGCTGGGTATGTTTATGAGCATGTGATGGACGCGTATGAAAAAGGAATGTTATCAGAAGCAGCCATTACAAAAGCAGCCATTGCTTCGATGAGAACGAGGATTCGTTTGGGACAGTTCGATAAAAACTGTGAGTGGGATCAAATCCCTTTAGAAGTTGTTTCATGTCGGGCACATAAACAAGTCTCATTAGAAGCGGCGCATAAATCCATGGTTTTGTTGCAAAACAATGGCATTTTACCGCTTGATGCTCGTAAGACTCAAACCATTGGCGTTATCGGTCCGAATGCCAACAGTCGAGAAGCGTTACAAGGCAATTATTTTGGGACTGCAGATCGTTATCATACGTTTCTTGAAGGCATTCAAGATGCCTTTGGTGGGCGTGTTTTGTACAGTTTAGGTGCCCATTTATATAAAAATTCGACCACGTCATTAGGGTTATATCAACATGACCGAATTGCAGAAGCCGTTGCAGTTGCGAAGCGCTCAGATGTTGTTATTTTATGTATCGGACTTGATGCCGATTTAGAAGGTGAAGAAGGCGATGCGGGTAATCAGTTTGCTTCTGGTGACAAGGTGGATGTGAGATTACCAGAAAGTCAGCGTTTACTGGTTGAAAAAGTGCTTGAAATTGGAAAACCAACCATTGTGGTCATTGCTTCTGGTTCGGCATTAAATGTGGAAGCCACTCAAGCAGATGCCATCCTTCAAGCGTGGTATCCGGGTTCAGAAGGTGGAATCGCCCTGGCAGATCTTTTATTCGGTAAAGTGTCGCCTTCCGGGAAATTGCCGATTACTTTCTATGAAAGTTGTGAGCCATTACCGCCTTTTACAGATTATTCATTAAAAAATCGAACATATTTGTATGCTGAAAATAATGTTTTATACCCATTTGGCTATGGATTGACATACGGTAACATTGTCGTTAAATCGGTTACTTATGTTGATGGTGTGGCAACAGTGAGCGCTGAAAATACCGGAAATGTGACAACAGAAGATGTGATACAACTTTATATGAAAGATAACAACTCCGTTCATGCGGTTCGTCATCATCGCTTATGCGGTTTCAAACGTGTGCATCTTTTTCCTGGTGAATGGACAACGGTAAAGATCACCCTTGATCCGACAGCATTTGATGTCGTTGATGATGCAGGTCATCGTTTTGTTGACTCTGATTCATTTACCCTCTATGCAGGTGTTTGTCAACCAGATGAATTAAGTCAACGGTTAAGCAAAACAAGCTGTGTCAGTGTCAACATTCATTTATCAAAATAAAAATGGTTACCAAATCGGTAGCCATTCTTATTTCGGAAGTTTACGCGTGATGGTTTGATGCGTTGGTTTTGACGACTTCTTATAAAGAATCATAACACGTCCGATCACTTGGACAACGTGAGCATCTGTTTGCTCGGCAATAACCGTTGCGATTTCTTTTGGTTCAGCTAGACAGTTTTGCAAAACTGAAATTTTGATTAACTCGCGGGCTTCCAGTGCTTTTGACACTGTATCAATGACGGTCTGGGAGACTAAGCCTTTTCCGATTTGAATAATGGGCTGCATCTCATGTGCTTGAGATTTTAAAAAACTTTTTTGTTTACCTGTTAACATCAATATAACCTTCTTTTCTAAAATTTGAATCGTTAAAACGCCGTAATACCAATGGTTGTGCTGCACTAGCACTTCAAGGGCTGACGATAGATTACCACGATCTGATAAATTTGTCAAATCTGATTGACATTTATCTTATATTGACATTCACATCTAGCTTATGATAAAATTTTGAAAATAGGATAAGAAGGTGTTTCATATCTCATGAGAACATACTTTTTCTGTGTCGAAAGGAGTGGATATTATGAATCTTGCACTTGAAAGATTGTTGGCGTGGCTACGTACGATCATCACACCTGAATTTTGTGAAAGAGACAATGTGACTTGCATCTTTATACCCTGATAAGAATGAGAAACAAGAACAAAACCAAGAAATGGTGACTTAAACAACAACGCACCATTTTTAAATTTGATTTTTCGCTCACTAAGACTAGCTAAAGTGGGTGCTTTTATGTTATTATAATAAGGGAAATTTCTGCACGTGGATGGGAGTGAAAACTTACAGTGATGAAAATAGTCGGTTTAACAGGTGGGATTGCAACTGGAAAAAGCACCGTCTCTCAGATGTTAGCCAAACGTGGGTATGCCATCATTGATGCTGATGCTGTTGTACATGACTTACAAGTGAAAGGAAGTCCCCTTCTACAAGAAATTTCAAGTGTTTTTGGATCGACCATTTTGACTGAAGATGGCAGCTTAAACCGAAAAGCATTGGGTCAGCTTATTTTTGCTGATCAAACAGCACGCCAGCAACTTAATGCCATCGTCCATCCGGCGGTATGGACAGAATTTCAAAAGAGAATTGCCGAATCGACAGCTGACGTGCTCTTTTTAGACGTGCCATTGCTTTTTGAAACTGGATTTGATGTGTTAACAGATGTTAACTGGGTGATCAGTGCACCTGTACAGGTGCAGCTTAGCAGACTCATGTTGCGAGATGGTTTAACCGAAAAAGAAGCGTGGGCACGGATTGATTCACAAATGGCCATGCACCAGAAAATCGAACGAGCAGATGTCGTCATTGATAACAGTGGTGATTTAAACGAATTAGAAGCAAAAGTTAACCTATTTTTAGGAGAAATTTTAAGGTAAGGTGATTTGTTGTGTTTGAAAAATTGACAAGGTTTGAAACCAGTGATCAAACTACCCCAGGGACGGCTTATTACAGAAATACATACGACCAGGTAAAAGCAGCCGTTTACGCAGCGGCAAAAGAAATGGGGATGGAGGTTAAAAGTCATAACAATGATCACAAAGAGTTCTTGTTAAAGCGCAACAGTGTGGAAGTCATCGTCACCGCTTTTAGCATGACCATCATGGAAACAGCCATCGACCTTGTTGTCATGACACCTGTGTTGACATCGGGGAAAAAAATCGCTGAGCAGTTTTTTAGTACCATGAAAAAACATGCCCAACCTAAATAAAGGAACACTGTCATGGAATCCATCAAGCCTCATTTTAAATTTAAAGTTGCAAGCGATGTTTTTTTATCACCGTCAGACTTGCAAACATTAACCTTACTTTATCAACCGATCATGGGTGTTCATGCTTTTTCACTTTATCTGACACTTTTAACGATGCCAAAAAAAACAGCGCATAGACATCATCTCTTACTGCAAATCTTTGATGAAAAGATGTCAAATTTCCTTGAAACGAGAAATCGTTTGGAAGCTGTTGGCTTACTAGATGTTTATGAAGCAGCTGACGTGGTCAACTATGTGTTGAAACAACCTTTATCGATTCGGCAATTTTTTGGAGATGCCATTATGCGTGCTTTTTTATATGTAAAGCTAGGTGCCCAAGATTTTAATGGGTTAAAACAGATGCTTGTTACGAACCTTGCTGTACCTGCTGGTGAAAGAGTGACGAAGCGATTCGATGACGTTTTTGATGTGAGACCGTTGAGCCGAATTGAACCAAACATGCCTTTTGAGCGTGACCGAAAGCCATCTGAACAAGGCATCGAACTGGCAATCGCTTTCGACGCTACGATGTTGAGAACGATTTTGGTTCAAAAAGGAATTTCCCAGGAAATTTTGACACCAGACACCATGAAAATTTTAAATGAATTTGCATTTTTATATAAATTCGATGTTCATGAACTGGCACGTCTTGTTTTTGATGGCTTACTGCCTGATGGCAGTCTAGATGTGACGAAGATAAAAGCCTTAGCACGTACCCAGTTTCAATTGATCAACAAAGGTGAACATCTAAAAGTGACGCTTAAAGAAAGCAAAGTCGAACATGAAAAGGCGACTTCTGGACAACCGGAAAACGGGATTATCCCTTTTCTAGAGCAAAGTCCTGTTGCATTTTTACGTTTTAAATCAGGCGGAAAACCGCCTGTGCCAGCAGATGTCAAATTAGTCGAATGGTTATACATAGATCAAGGATTACCAGCAGGTGTGGTCAACGTTTTGGTAGACTATGTACTGGATTACACAGATGGCAGTTTGCCGAAGCAAATGATTGAAAAAATTGCTGGACAGTGGCAGCGTCAAGGCATCAATACGACACAAGCAGCGATGGATAAAGTCATCCGTACATTAAGAAAAAGTAATCAGTATCAAAAAGAAAAGCAGCGACCCATCGGTATAAGTCAAGCGCAGCACATTCAGAAGGCAACCCGCGTTGAACCCATTCCTGAATGGCTTGGCCAAACAATTGATCAAAGCCAACAAACGGCGACTGATGCTGCCGCAAAAGGACGTATTGAACAGATGAGACATGCATTTATAAATGGAGGTGGAGAAAGTGAAGAGACTCAGTGAATTAGTTGAACAGATTTCCGGTGTTGATGAGGCTTATGCGACCTTGTTATCAGAGCCACAGGTGATGGCTGTGTTAAACCAGTATGAACAGGAACTTGATATGCGTCAGTTGCCGCATTTCATGACATCGTTGGACGAATTTGTAAAAGGAATGAAAAAGTGTCAGACATGTACGAGCTTATCCAATTGTCGTCAGCCCATTCGAGGTCATTTCCCTAGGCTAACACCTGCTTTAAGTCAGCTAAAACTTGACTTTGAACCTTGTCATTATTTTAAGTGTGAGCAGCATTTGACGCACATTGAAACATTCCACATGCCAAAATCGATGATCCATGCGGATTTTGATACCCTTTATGCAGAAGAAAACCGTGAAGCCCTCTTTCGATTGGGCATGGACTTTGTCCTTCACTATGGAAAAGGGACCTATAAAAAGGGCATGTTTTTATATGGATCCATGGGGTCTGGAAAAACCTATGCGCTTTGTGCCATGGCTAATGAATTAGCCAAAAGAGGTGTCGGTAGTGCCTTGGTTTATTTTCCAGAATTGATCGCTCAGATTAAAGCGAGTTTCAGTGGAGAGACGAGTGCCCATGGTCTCACCGTTGAGAAATTAAAAACAGTGCCTGTTTTAATGCTTGATGACATCGGCAGTGAGCCTGTGACAAGTTGGATGCGGGATGAGGTTTTAGGACGTATTTTAAATCATCGCATGATGCATGAATTGCCAACATTTTTCAGCTCTAACTTTAACTTTGAGCAACTGCAGACGCATTACGCTCAAACGACCCGTAATGAATATGAGCCAGTAAAAGCTGCACGTATTTTAGAAAGAATTAAAGCGTTGGCAATACCTGTTGAATTGGTTGGGAGGAATTATAGACATGACGCATAATGAGAATTTAAGTGAGTTTTTGGAAAAAGAAGGTATCCCATTTAAGCATCTGGCGGTTTATATAGAGGCTTTTACGCATTCCTCTTACTCCAATGAACGACGACATATCACAAAGCTTCCTCATAATGAGCGCCTTGAGTTTTTAGGAGATGCTGCGTTGCAACTATGTTGTTCAGAATACTTATTTGATATGAGGCCCGAATTGCCTGAAGGGAATATGACGCGCATCCGATCTGCTTTGGTTCGTGAAGAAGCGTTAGATAAATATGCAGATCAAATTAATCTACCGGCCTATGTTCGAATGGGTCGTGGTGAAGAAAAAATGGGAGGCAGAAGTCGTGCGTCTTTGAAAGCGGATGCTTTTGAAGCATTGGTCGGTGCCATTTATGAAGATTTAGGCTTTGACCATGTGTTGACATTTTTGACACCTATTTTAGAAAGAGAATATTTGTCACTTGATGTGAAAGATGACCGTGATTATAAAAGTCGACTTCAAGAATTTGTGCAAGCTGATTCTAAAAGAGCCATTAATTATCATATAATGAGTGCTGAAGGTCCTGCGCATGCTAAGATTTTTGAAATAGCTGTGATGCTTGATGACATGATGTTAGGTGTTGGTTCAGCGACAACGAAAAAAGAAGCTGAACAGTTAGCAGCAAAAGAAGCATTAAGTAAATTGGCACTTCAAGACTGAGCATCACCTGATAAAGCGATTAATTTTTGACACTGGGTGTAGACAATTGCATTTTGAATAAAATCTGGTATAATAATAAAAAGTGAAGCCGAGCATGTTAGCCCCGACAAGCATTTTGAAGTCCGACTTATCACGGAAGTGATCAGTACAGGACGAGAAATGACCTCGAGGG